>CAYJHS010000276.1:0-3262 GCA_964369815.1 uncultured Desulfovibrionaceae bacterium | reverse complement strand
GGGGAAACTTTTGTTCACAAAAGTTTCCCCCCAGTAAAACCCCAAAATAAAAATAGTCAACGCTTTCTAGGAGGGTATTTTTACGGATGCTCGCAAGATAGCCCGTGAATTTTCGGGTTTTTTTCTCATTTTTTGGGGACTTTTTGTCCTTTTGAGTCTGGTGACACACTCTCCTCTTGATCCAAGTCTCAACCATATCACCAATAAGGCTCATGTGGTGCAAAATTATGCTGGCCTATTGGGTGCCTATATTTCTGGCTTTTTGAGTGATGTTTTTGGCATTGCTGCGTATATATGGCCATTAGTATTTGGTGCTGTGGGTGTGGCATGTATTATGCCTATGTATGAGCTTTTGTGGTGGCGTTGGCTTGGTTATTTTTTGCTGACCATGTGCTTGCTTTTCCTTGGGGCAGCGTGGAATATCGAACTTGGGAACATCCAAGGCGGTGGTATGGTGGGCACGACGCTCTTTGTCAATGCCACACGCTTGCTCAGCCCGTGGGGTTCTGTGATTTTATGGCTGTTTCTTTTCACTATGGCTACGCAGTTATCCTTTGGTATTTCTTGGGCAAATCTTTATAAAAAAATACAAGGTTTTTGCACGTCTCGTTTGAAAGCGCTTCCGCCTTTGGCTTTGCCGCAAAAGGGCGGAGATGGGCAAAAATCTGATGTTAAAAAGGTTGAAATTGCTGATCCTTATGATGATTCTCCTTCAGATGCTCATAAAAAAGGTTTTTGGGCTCGGTTGCCGAAATTGCCACGACTGCACTTTAAGGAGCTCTTTTCGAAGGTAGGGCGCATGAGCGAGAAACTTCATGGAAAACCAGACGCTCAAGCTATGCCGGAAATTTATGATATACAGCCCATAAGCAATAATGATGACCCTAATATTCGTGTGGTACCAGCTCAAGAAGAACAAAAACAGGAGCAAGAACACAAGAGTACGCAAGAAGATAATATTGCCCATAGTATTATCATGCCAGAAGAAGATGCTTCTGACGATGTTTCAGACGATGCTTCTGAGCATGCCGCAGGGGGGGTAAAAAAAAATTCTGATACCCAAGCGGGGGGCAGTGTAAAAGCTAAAACACCCAGCAAAAAACTTCCGCGAAAAATGAATTATCCTCTTCCTCCCTTGAGTATTTTACAAGAGGGAACAAAGGGCTCTCCTAAGGCACGTGCTGAAATGGAGCAAAAAGGTGCGGCGCTAGTGGCGTGTCTTGCTAACTTTGGCATTCAAGGGGAACTTGTGCGTATTACGCCGGGACCTGTGGTCACCATGTATGAAATTCGCCCAGCTGCAGGCACCCGTGTAAATAAAATATCTAATCTTAATGATGACATAGCCCTTGCACTCAAGGCTATTTCCATCCGCATTCAAGCCCCCATACCTGGTTCTGATACAGTGGGCATTGAAATTCCCAATGATTTTAGAGATATGGTGAACTTCCGTGAAATTTTGCAATCCACTGCCTTTAGCGAAGCCGGTGGCCCTTTGAATATGGTGCTGGGTAAGAATATTGCGGGCAAGCCCTTTGTGTCGGAACTCTCCAAAATGCCACACCTTTTAGTAGCCGGAGCTACCGGAGCGGGCAAGAGCGTAGGCTTAAATACAATCTTGCTAAGCTTACTCTATACCAATCAGCCCGATGATTTACAGTTTTTGCTCATTGACCCCAAACGCATAGAAATGGCTGTTTATGCTGATTTACCGCACCTTGTGCATCCTGTTGTTACGGAAATGCAACACGCCAAAACAGCTCTTGAGTGGGCTGTGCATGAAATGGATAAGCGCTATGAGTCCATGGCACGGATGGGCGTGCGCAATATTATCAGCTATAATCAGAAATTACAGGCTCTGAGCGACGCACCCGAGGGTAGGCCGCAAGAACTGGCAGACTTAGAGCCATTGCCGTATCTGGTAATTATCATTGATGAGTTGGCAGACCTTATGCTCACGGCTGCCCGTGAGGTGGAAACAAGCATTGTACGCCTTGCCCAGTTGGCACGTGCAGCGGGCATTCACATGATTTTAGCCACACAGCGCCCCAGTGTGGACGTGGTGACGGGCATTATTAAGGCCAACTTTCCATGTCGTATCTCCTTTCAGGTAACCAGAAAGCATGATTCACGTACTATATTTGATATGGTAGGAGCAGAGCACCTGCTTGGCAAAGGGGATATGCTGTATAAACCTAGCGGTGGCAGGCTCATGCGTCTACATGGGCCGTTTGTGCATGATGAAGAAGTGCAAGCCGTGGTTGCGCATTGGAAAAAACATGCGCCACCTGCCTATAAAGTGGACTTTTCTGCGTGGAGTGAAGAGCAAAAAGAAGCCAAAATTGAAATGGCCACCGACGTGAGCAGTGATAATCTCTATGGGCAAGTACGTGCCTTTGTGGAAGAACAAGGCAAAGTGTCCATTTCCTTGGTGCAAAGGCGTTTTAAGATTGGTTTTAATAAAGCAGCGGTGATGGTGGAACAGCTGGAGCAAGACGGCATCATTGGCCCTGCCGATGGCAGCAAGCCACGGACTTTAATCAGATAAGAGGTTTTTATGTATAAAAAAACAATATTATGCCTTGTGCTAAGTTTTATATGCTCTTTTTCCCTAGGCCATGCAGCTTCTATTGAAGCGGAAATTCAAAAAAAATATAAACAAATTAAGACGATTAAGACTATTTTTCAACAAACCCTCGACCACAAAGAAAGCGGCTCGGTGCAAAAACGTAAAGGAACGCTTCTTTTCCAAAAACCTTTTCTCGTCCGCTGGGAAACTAAAGATCCCAGCGCGGAGCTTTTACTCATAACAAATAAAATTGTTTGGAATTATTTGCCCGATGAAGAAGTTGCTTACAAATATACTCCGGACATTGTGGAAGGCTCACGCCCCTTGGTGCAAGTTATTACCGGTCAAGCTCAGTTAAATAAGGATTTTAGCGTAGAAAATATGGGCAAAGACGGCAGCTACACCAAACTACATCTCTACCCCAATGACCCTACACCGCAAATGGTAGAAGCCTTTATTTGGGTAGATAAAAAATATATTATTCGTAAAGCAAGCATCATTGATTTCTACGGTAATAGCAATACCTTACACTTTACCTCGGTAGAAACCAACGTCACTTTTCCAAGTAATACCTTTTCCTTTAAGCCCCCCAAAGGTGTAGACGTGGAAAATGGTATGCGTAAGCAATAAATAAAGAAAATTTTTTGGGGGAGGGGAGAGGGAAACTTTTGCTAGCGCCAAAAAGTTTCCCTC
>CAYJHS010000275.1:0-3269 GCA_964369815.1 uncultured Desulfovibrionaceae bacterium | reverse complement strand
AAAAAGCACTGCATCTTCGGTCAGAAGTTTTTGTGCTGCATCATGTCTGCGGCGAAAAGAAGGGGTGAGAAATGGAATAAGGTCTACATCGTGAGCAAGTGCAGCAAAGTACGCAACTGATGTAATAAAATTTAAGTTTTGAATGGCAGCCTTAGCTTTATCATGCTGTTCAGCAGTACAACGAAACACCCTGCAGTTGAGCGCCATAAACACATTTTCTACAAAGCATATATCGCTTTCAGTGCTACTTTCGGTGGGAACAATGGCAACAGGTAAGTCACTACCTTTAGGAGGTTTATTACCAAAAAGAGGATGTGTACCAACAATGCTCCCCAGCCAATACTTTTGCATATGTTCCAAGGGAAATTCTTTAACCGATGTAATATCACTTACAATACATCTTGCGGGTAAATGCAGAACCATTACAGACAAAACCTCTTGCATGGCACTAGCTGGCACGCAGAGTAAAACCAAGTTAGAGTCTGCGCAAGCTTCCTGCAATTTTTCTTGCGTAAGAGGTATATCAATGCCACATACCGTATAATTTTCTGGCTGTTTCTGTAACCGCCGTAGAAAATACGCCCCCATGCGTCCGGTACTGCCCACAATGAGTATTTTTTTAGGCATGGATTTGCCCCCACACATCCCAAAAGTGCGGAAAAGATTTTTGTACAACGCTTCTATCATCCATACGCACTTCCTGCCCATGTAGACCTAATAAAGCCAGTGACATGGCAATACGATGATCATTATGCGTACAAAAAAGTGTTTCAGGGCCAAAACTTGGTGCTCGTCCAAGTCCTTCAATGCGTAAACCGTCGTCCAGTTCATGCACCACCACGCCAGCTTTACGCAGCTCTGCCGCAGGTGCTGCTATGCGATCTGATTCTTTTATACGTAAATGTGCACAATTATAAATAGTTGTTTCACCTGTGGCAAAGGCCGCCAGTACGGCAACGGTGGGTACAAGGTCAGGACACGCCCCCATATCCACGGCAATGCCATGCAGCTTTGAAGGAGAAAGCATTATCTCATTACCTTCCCAACTAAAAGAAGCACCCATATTCTTAATGATGCTTAAAATTTCTCTATCACCCTGTAACGAATGAGGATTAAGACCAAGCACCTTAAGTGAACGAATACCGAGCACACCAGCGGCAATAAGATAAGATGCTCCCGACCAATCCCCTTCCACGCAGTACTCTCCTGCTGTATACGTCCCTTGGGGAACACAAAAGCGTGTGGCATGGGGCACTGCATTTTCTAGTGTGCGCCAATCTACTTTCTTCCACGTTTCGCCCTCTCTACACTCTACATAAAATGCAACACCAAAGTTTTCCAAGGTCTGCAAAGTTAAGCACACATAAGGCCACGAAACAACTTTTGAGCCACCAAGAGCAATACAAAGCCCGCCCTGCATACGAGGTGCAGCCAAAAGTAAGCCTGACAAATACTGACTGGAAGCGTCGCAATTTATAGTAACACTATTGCATATTTCTGCTGTGTTTTCCTTAGACACCATATTTTTACCGGTAAGGAGAAAAGGCGCATGTCCACTTTTTTCTTGAAATTCAATGCTAACCC
Organism: uncultured Desulfovibrionaceae bacterium; assembly: GCA_964369815.1. Lineage (GTDB taxonomy): Bacteria > Desulfobacterota > Desulfovibrionia > Desulfovibrionales > Desulfovibrionaceae > CAYJAD01. The sequence continues at coordinate 1,685 of CAYJHS010000275.1, read as the reverse complement.
CTAGAGAAGACAAGGCTTGTGTCAAGTCATTCATGGGTCTTTCATGCATACGAGGCGCACCGTGTACCCGAAAAGTACCAGCACAAGTGCTCAAAATAGCCGTGAGCAAACGACAAGAAGTGCCTGACTCGTGCATATCGCAAGAAATAGCCTCACTGGTGTTTTTTCTATCACTGCCAAGGCCTGTAACTGTAAAGGATTGTGTCCCCTGCTCCTCAATGTTATGAGATGAAAAATGCGCCCCTGCAGCAGTAAGAACTCCCATGGTGCATTCAATATCATTACTCATGAGCACCCCATGCACCTTTGAGGTTCCCTGAGCACAGGCCGCTCCCATAAGCATACGATGCGAAAGTGATTTTGAAGAAGGTGCTTGTAAACTTAACATGTTTTTTCTCCCGAAGCCGATGGCGCACTTTGAGCATATGACAATGCCGCTGGATAAGAACCAAGAATACGCAAAGAATTACACATTTCACGTATTTTTTCCACAGCATGAGCGAAATCCGCTCCTTGCAAATCGCATTCTACATCGGCAAAAAAGACATAACGCCAACACTCACCACCAGAAAGACGCAAAGGACGAGACTCTAACTTGCGCATATTAATACCATATTTTGCAAAAATAGATAACACAGAAGAAAGCGAACCGGGTTTATCAATGAGGGTAAATAATATAGAGGTCTTCTTCGGCACCAAGGAATCAGTAGTTTTTGCAATTTTTAATGTTTTAGCAGCGTTTTGCGCACTAATTACCACAAAACGTGTCCAATTATCGGCACTGGATTCTATGGAACAAGCTAGAATATTAAAAGGATACATATCCACAAGGGCGCTATTACCAATAGCAGCCGTTTTGGGCTCCCCTGCCGCTTGCCGTGCCGCCGCCGCCGTGGACTGCATAGGCACAAGCTCCGCCCATGGTGCATGTGTGCGTAGCCACGTATCACACTGTGCCAAAGCTTGGGGATGTGAATAAATTTTAGTCACTTCTCGCAAGTTTTGTGTAGTACTCAAAAGATTATGGCTGATATGCAAAAAAAGTTCTGCTTCAATGGATACATCAAAGTTATAAAATAAATCAAAACATTGTCCCACTGTACCTTCTAAAGAGTTTTCCAGTGGCACAACACCAAGAGCACAAGTACCATCATATACCGCCCGAAATACCTCGTGAAAATGCGAAAAAGGCTGCATTTGTACGCTCTTTCCCAAATACTCCAAACCCGCAAAATAAGAAAATGTCCCCTCTGGCCCCAGATAAGCCACTTGTTGCGGCCTTTGCAAAGCCCGTGAAGAAGAAAAAATCTCCCGCCAAATGGTGCACACATGTGTATGAGGCAAAGGGCCTTCATTATGTTTTTCTAAATTTTTAAGGACTTGCCTTTCTCTTTCCGGTTTAAAAATACCATCGCCACTGCCATCGTCATTCTTGGCAGCCGCCTTGATACTTCCCACTTCAAGGCTTAACTTCGCGCGTGTATTGAGCATACGCAGTAGCTCTTTATCTACTGCGTCTATTTCTTGTCGTACCTTGGCAAGCCGCTCTGTATCAAGAACGCCCACCTTTTTATCTGATATATCTTGCATGGAATTATTACCCTTGTATAATAGAAGACTTTTGGGGGAGTTTTCTGGGGGAAACTTTTGTGAACAAAAGTTTCCCCCAGACCCCCTTCAAAAAA
>CAYJHS010000274.1:0-3274 GCA_964369815.1 uncultured Desulfovibrionaceae bacterium | reverse complement strand
TTCTGCACCAAGATTTGATTCAATACCACGTACGGTTTGGGCGTGACGAATGGCGTTTTCAATATCATTTTTTTGAATGCACTCACTAATGTCTTTATTAATGTCAGCATATCTGTCAGCAAATTTCCGTAATAAGGAAATGTATAGAGTTTCATTGCCGCCCACAGTGGCAAGGCCGCCTTCAAGGTTAAAGCCTTCCATACTTTGCGGTAATTTTTCTTTGCGGACAATGGTGTGTTCGCTGGTGGTGTTTTCTTTTTTAGATGTTTCGCCTTTATTGGACGTAGCGGCTGTGGGAAGCCACTTGGTCATAGTGGCAAAAAGAGCCATAGGTTCTAGGGGTTTTGTTAAGTGGGCATTCATGCCGGCGGCTATGGAAATTTCCTTATCATCGGCCATGCCGTGGGCAGTCATGGCAATAATGGGCATCTTATGACCGGCGGCACGGATTTTTTTAGTGGCTTCTAGGCCGTCCAAGATAGGCATTTGGATATCCATAAGTACCAGTCCGTACTTGGTCTTTTCCACCGCATCTACGGCTTCTTGTCCGTTGTTTGCAATGTCTACCACATACTCTGCGGAAGACAATACCTCATAGGCAATTTCTTGATTGATTTCATTGTCTTCCACCAAGAGAATGCGCGTAGAAATTTCTTCTTCTTCGACTGGAGCATCGTTTGCATACATTTTTTCTTCTTGGTTTTCAAGGGCCGCAAGTAAGGTATCCCGATAGACGTCTAAACTAGCCGGGGTTTGAATAAGGTCAAAAAAACCAATTTCAAGAGCCGTGGTATGAATTTCGCTCAGACTATAGTCTGACATCATTAATAGCTCAGGCGTAGGGTGTTTGGTAGGAATTTGCAATATATATTGTGCTGTTTCCATGCTGTCCATATCTTTCATTTGCCAAGCCATCAGCACAAAAGCAAAAGGCGCATCTGCGATATCTGCTTCTGCTATCATTTCAAGGCATTTTTCTGGATTATCGGTGGTTATGCTACCTATGCCAAGGCTACTCATCGTGGCGGCAATGGACTGCATGCGCATAGAGTCATGGTCCAAAATGAGAATCTTTTTACCATTAAGCGGGCTATCATATACAACATTTCCATACTCAGCTTCTGGGAGTGGCAATGTTATTTGGAAAATACTGCCATTTCCGTCAGTTTCATTGGGAATAACTTGTACAACGCCGCCTAAAAATGTAGTTATTTCTTTGCTGGTAGCAAGGCCAAGACCTGCGCCTCCATAAATGCGGGTGTGGGAGTTGTCCAATTGGAAGAATGGCTCAAATATTTGCTCACGAAACTCTTCGGCTATGCCAATACCCGTGTCTAATACGCAAAAGCGTATGCTGTCTTTTTCTTGTGCCTTTTCGACTTGAATATGCACACGTCCTTCATTGGTAAATTTCACAGCATTATTGGTAATATTTAAGATTATTTGTGAAATGCGAATGGAGTCACCCAAAAGCACAGGAGGGACATCACTTGCAATATCATAACTAAACTTTAAGTTTTTTTCCTGACAACGTAAGCTAGTAATTTGTGCTACATTTTCTAGCAAAGTATGCATGTGGAAGGGAAGGTTTTGTATTTGCAAAGTTCCATCTTCTGCGGCAGAAAAGTCCAAAATTCCTTGGAAAGTCTGGAGCAAATTGTCAGCCGATTGCATAATGGTGGTAAGGTATTTGCGTTGTTGGTCGTCAAGTCGTGTTTGTTGAAAAAGAAAACCTAGGCCAAGAATGGCATTAATAGGTGTCCTAACTTCATGACTGATTTTGGTCAAAAAATTATTTTGCATATGCAAAACCTTTGTTTTTTAGGTGATTATTGCTTTAATTGTTAACTTTTATTGTAAAACTCTATAGCATACAGCAGGGGCATGTAGTGCTTGTTGTTTGCTGATGTCCTCTAGAGCTTGCTGCATAGCCTGGGCTTGCGCTTCATGGGTCATGAAAATAAGGGGCACAGCTCCTTGCTCTTCTGGTTTTTGAATAACTTGTGCAATGCTGATGGAGTGTGCTGCCATAATGCCGGCAAGGTCTCGTAAAACACCGCTAGAGTCGTTAACCATAAACCGTAGGTAGTAACAAGAGCGGGCTTCACTAGGAGCCAAAATTTGCGCACGTTCCAACACTTGCTTAATAAAGCCAGTGTTATGCGGCTTAGCGTTTCTGGCAATAGTGAGTAAGTCTGCTACTACGGCGGAGGCTGTGGGCATGTCTCCTGCGCCGCGCCCGTGTAAGAAAAGGGAGCCTACGGCATTACCTTCTACTCGCACGGCATTGTAGGACCCCCCCACATTGGACATGAGGAATCGATGGTGCAGGAGGGTAGGGAAGACTCCGGCCTCTATGGCACCATCCACAAGACGAGCCTGTGCTAGGAGTTTGATGCGATAGCCAAATTCTCTGGCAATGGCAATATCTAGCTTATCCATATTGCGAATGCCATGCACGGGCATTTCTGTATAAGGGTATTCCACACCATAAGCTAAACGGATGAGGAGGACTAATTTATGGGCTGCGTCATGTCCGTCAATATCAAGAGTTGGGTCTGCCTCGGCAAAGCCTAAATCTTGTGCTTCCTGAAGTGCTGAGGTAAAATCCATGCCTTCAGTAGTCATTTGTGAAAGAATATAGTTGCTTGTGCCATTAAGAATGCCTACGAAGGAGCTAATGGTATTACGCGCAAGGCTATCTTTGAACGTTTGCACAATGGGAATGCCTCCGGCTACGCTAGCCTCATAGAGCAAGGATAGCCCCTTTTCTTCCGCCTTACGGAAAAGCCCTGCGCCAGCTTCGGCAAGGAGGGCTTTATTGGCAGTCACTACGTGTTTTCCCATGTCAAGAGCACGAGAAATAAGCGCACCAGGGGCTTCAATGCCCCCCATAAGTTCTAAAATAATTTCGATTTCTGGGTCGTCGGTGAGTTCGTGTACATTGTCAATAAAACGTGCAGTAGCAGGTATGGGGCAAGACCGTGGCTTTTGCATGTCACGTACTAAGATGCTTTTAACAATAATGGGGCGACCGATGCGTTGTTCAATAAGTTCAGCGCTTTCTTCCAAAGTGCGAATGACTCCTGTGCCTACAGTGCCAAAGCCAGCAATACCTATTTTAAGTGGAGGGAAATTTTTCATAGTCCTCTGTGCTTGTTTTATTTTAAAATTTTGTGTGAAAGTACACGGTGGTGACTCCTATTAGCACCCTATGCTATGCTACATGTATATTTTACTTTCGTAAATAGTTACTCAAGTGGTTTATTTACAA
>CAYJHS010000273.1:0-3395 GCA_964369815.1 uncultured Desulfovibrionaceae bacterium | reverse complement strand
CTATGGTATCATGTAGGGTAATGTGTTGGGCTTGAATTTGCATAAGCAAACGCAAAGCTAGGTCGGATTTTCCTTGAGAAAAAAAATCATGGACTTTTTGAAATTTTTCGTAATCTATCATAATAGCCTACCCCTTCTTGTTAATTTCACTAATCGTCATTTGGGACTTTTACTTTAGAGGGGACTTTTTTTATTCAAAAAAGACGCACTTGCAATAGATTGAAATAATTATTTTTTTTCTTTAGATTTTTTCTCAAAAATTTCTTTTTTTTACATTTTTTTATTAGAAGGCGGCTCAAGAGAGCGTAAAAGCTTTTCTAAATCCATACTCTCATCATGCGCATTTGTAGGCTGCGTAAGGGTTTTTACATGCGCCTTTGGAGGCATTTTAATGGTGATATGCTGTACATTTTTCTGTGACTTTTTAGGTGGCTCAACTTTTTTCTGTTCAATTTCCGCATAAGGCTTGAGAGCCTGAAAAGATGTGGCATCTTGGCGTTGCTGCGCATTGATAGCGGTATCAAGCACATTCGCATCCACAAAAATGGGCGTACCAAGTTTTATGGCTAAGGTAATACCATCAGAGGGGCGACAATCCACCCGAAAGCTTTTTTCACCCTGCTTAAGGAGCATTTCCGCAAAAAAAGTTCCATCATGAAAGGAAATTATTTCAAGAGCTTCAATGCTGGCATCAAGCAAGCGCACAAGAGAAAGCAAAAGGTCATGGGTCAAGGGGCGTGGAGAGTCTTGACCGCTAAGTGCAAGGGAAATACTCATAGCTTCCATGGAGCCAATCCATATTGGTAAAACACGCTTTTCATCTTCTGTTTGTAAAAGTAAAATGGGCGTTTTTGCCGTACTATCTACACTTAACCCAAGAATTCGCATCCTTACCATGCTACACCTGCCTGTTCACCCAAAAGGGTATGTTTTTTTGCGCTCAAAATACGTACTGGAACCAATAGACCGCATTTCCCCCCATCTTTTGGCAAGGGAACATTGACAGTAACGCCATGTGGGTCACGTCCCTGCCAAAAAACCTCTGTATCGCTACCTGTGCCTTTTTTGCTAAAATCCTCTAAAAGAACGGCTGTTTGCATACCTTCTCGTTTTTTTAACCAAGCGGTGGTGAGCGCATCTTGTGTTGCTTGTAAGCGGTGTAAACGCTCCAACATAACCTCTTGCGCTACCTTATGACTCAAGCGTGACGCAGCTGTACCGGGACGGTCAGAATAACAAAAAGAAAAAGATGCCCGAAAATTTACTTTTTCCAGCATATCACACGTTTGTAGAAAATCTACTTCCTCTTCTCCCGGAAAACCCACGATAATATCTGAGGAAAAGCTCATATCAGGGCGTGCCCCACGCAAAGCTTTTACCAAGGACAAAAAATGTGCACTGTCATATTTACGACCCATCTTTGCCAACACTGCATCAGAACCAGCCTGCATAGGAAGGTGTACGTGCGGACAAAGATTTTCTAAATCCCCAAAAGCTCGAATAAGCTCCTGAGAAACATCCTTGGGATGCGGTGTCATAAAGCGTAAACGCTCAAGCCCCTTAATGGCCGCAATCTGACGCAAGAGAGAAGCAAAGCTTGTGCCATCACCCGTTTTATCCTGCCCAAAAGAATTGACATTTTGTCCTAGAAGGCAAATTTCTCTGGTGCCATGATCTACAAGAGTTTGGCACTCCTCTATAATAGACACCGTTGCCCGAGATTTCTGTCGCCCACGTGTAAAGGGCACAATGCAATAAGCACAAAAATTATCACAGCCTTGCATGATGTTCACATAAGCCGTTGGGGCAACACTATCCTTATCAAGTGCCACAGCACGCTCAGGATAACTTTCGGAAAAATCCACCAAGGAAATACGTAGTTGCGGTTCAGCTAAAAGTTTTTCCACACTGCTGGGAATATCTTTAATACCATCACCACCACTCACCAAACGCACTTGCGCAAATTTGTCAAAAAAACCCGTACCTATTTGCTGCGCCACACAGCCCGCCACCACAGCAAAGGCACCTTTTTTGCTCTCCGCACGGACTTTACGCAAGGTATTATACACCTTTTGTTCCGGCTTTTCTCGCACCGAACAAGTGTTAACAATAATTACGGTGGCTTCTTGCAAAGAAGCTGCAATAAAACCGCGCTCCATAAGGGCACGCTCAAGCCATGCAGAATCATTAAAATTCATCTGGCAACCAAAGGTCATAATATGAAAAGAGTGTTGCATTTATTGCTCAATTCCCGTGTCATCATAAAGAAGCATGGCAGTATCATCCACTTCCAAACTTTCCAGCTTTTCTTCAAGCCAAGCCATAAGTGCATGCGCCGTATGAAAATTTAAGAGAATTTTAGAGTGTACATGACGGGTGATGGTTCTGGTTTCATCATCATCGGTGGTCAGTTCTGGGCCTAGAGTACCGTCAGGAGAAAGAATTCTTTCGCTCCATGTGGGGAGTTTATCATTTTCAGCATAAAAATTTAATTCAATTTCACCATGCGTATTGACGCCACCCCACACTCCGTGGGTGACTTTGAGTTTTGTATCTGACTCAACATATTCATAGCGAATGCGCTTGGGGAAGTCTTCTTTCTGGCTCATGTTTTTTCCTTAAATATCCGATTCTATGGTCTGACTGTTGGTAGCAGTCTTCTGGGGGAAACTTTTGTGAACAAAAGTTTTTTCCCAGACCCCCTTTCAAAAAACTTTCAATGCGACAGCATCCTATTGTTAAAAATATATTTTGCCGCAACATAACTCAAAAAAAGGGGGTGCCGAAAATTAAGCGTAGGTGCAGCTTTGCTATCCTTGTTGCACCACAATGCTCCCCGTAATTCTTTCAGGGACAGCGTTAAGCGCGTAGGAATATTCTTGTTGTCCTTGCGCCAGCACCTCTTGCCCACGTTGTTTAACCTGCATGGGAATTTGCGATAAAGGTGAAAGACGCTCAGTTGTTGCATGTTGCGCTTCCTGTCGTGCCATATAGCTCTTAGTCGCATCAGCGGCATCAGCAGCCATGAGCATGGCGTCCTGCCTTAACGATGTGTAAGGATAGGTTATGTAAAACATTTGCCCACGTAGGTCAATTCTATTGCCTATGGAGTAAAAATCTTCTCGAGTTTGCATATGTTTCTCTTACTATACACGCTATAGTACGCATAAAAATTTCCACTAGTGCGCTTTCTTGCCCCTTGCGCATCCTTATAAGACACATTATATACACTATAATCATTCGGGCATGGACTACAAGGCTTCGGACGAAAATTTAGATTTTTGGAAATAAAATGAGCAATTATACCATTGAAAAAAAAGAAGTAAATCCTTATTTTGACTTAGAACTTATTATGCGCAACAGCCAAGAAACACGTATTGGCGGGCAAATGTTTG
>CAYJHS010000272.1:0-3407 GCA_964369815.1 uncultured Desulfovibrionaceae bacterium | reverse complement strand
GAAGAAAAGTATGGCAAAACTGACTTACTCATCAACAATGCCGGCGTTATGATGCTTGGTAGCCTAGAAGACCAAGACGCCGCAGAGTGGAAAACCATGCTTGATACCAATGTGCTTGGTGTTATGAACGGTATGCAGATTGTTATGGCGCAGATGAAAGAGCAACAATGCGGTACTATTATGAACATATCTTCCATTGCAGGTGTTAAGGCTTTTGGTAACCATGCGGCCTATTGCGCTTCAAAATATGGCGTGGTGGGCTTAAGTGAAGTAGCAAGAGAAGAGCTTGCACCGCACAATGTTCGTGTAATCACCATTTGCCCCGGTGCTGTTGCTACAGAGCTTTTGGGTCACACTACAAACCCTGATATTATTAAGGGTTACAAGGAGTGGACCAATGCCGTTGGGGCTACGAATATTACTGCTGAAGATGTGGCCGCCACCATTAAATTTGCTTACGACATGCCGCAAGGCGTGTGCTTGCGGCAGATTCAATTGGCAGACACCAAGCAAAACGTCTAGAGTGTGCCCCATAATTTGGTATGACCGAATTATGGGGTTTTTATTAAGGAGCAGTTATGAAAATATTAATTGTTAACGGTAGCCCAAGAAAAGGCAATACAAAATGTGCCTTGGCTATGCTTGAAAAAGCTATTCACGCAAAGCATAGCCATGCAGAATGTGAATTCATTGATGTTCCTGCTCTTAAAGTGCAAGGCTGTATGGCTTGCGATGGGTGTAAGAAAAATGGTGGCGACTGTGTGATGAAAGATGGCAGCGCTGAACTTATGAACAAAATGATGGAAGCAAATGTGCTTATTTTTGGTACACCTGTATATTGGTGGGGTGTGAGTTCCCAACTCAAGGCATTTATCGACAAATTTTATTCAAAGGATTTGACGATACAAGAAATTGCGCCAAAAAAAGTCGGGGTAATTGCCATTGGTGCCCTAGAAACCAGCAATATCCAATATAAACTTATATCTAGCCAGTTTGAGAGTATCTGTGAATATCTCAAATGGGATATGGTTTTTAGTGCTGCATATTCCTATGAAGGTAAACAAGATCTGGTAAATGATGCCGAGGCTGAAAAACAAATCGCTACCTTAGCAGAAAAAATATAATATATACTTTGTTTTGGTGACATAGCAACGTGGTCTTCAATACATAAAAGTGAGCATGTTTATGTGTTTTTTGTTCATAAGCATGTTCGCTTTTTCGCTTTTTTGTGCCTTACTATTTTCGAATAGTCTGCTTGAAATTTACTTTTGCAACGGATTGTTATGTTAGATTTTTTGCTATGAAAAGTCAAAATTACTCTGTTGTTAAGTATTGCCAAAGTGCGTTTAAAGTATTATTTATCCAAGAGATGAATGTTACTCAATCAAAAAATCATTAAAAAATCCTTACTAATATGTAGCTCTTTTTACAATACAATCAGGTACCTACATGACAACGCCACTCAATGCTTCTCCATGTCCCACACAGCTTGCATTTACTTTTCTTGACTTTGCTCCGCAGTGCATAAGCTGCTGGAATGAAGATTATGAAGGTATTTATTGTAATAAAGCTTACCTTAATTTGTTTAATATATCTCATGTGGATACATTTAAAAGCAGTCATCAAGAACTATACCCTGAACGGCAACCTAATCAAAAATGCTCTACTGAAGTTTTGCGCCAATATATGCACTCTGCTTTTTTGGAAGGTCAAGCACAGGGAACTTTTGTTTTTCTAGACAGTCATAAGCAAGAAATCATTACTAATATACACCTTACACGTGTTGAGCATGAAAGTATTAAGTATTTATTGTGTACGCTCACTCCTATGCCGTCCACAAAAGCCCCTCATTGTGACCAAGGCCCAAAGTCTCAAGATGTGCTAGCTTGTGAAATTATGCAGACAAACTTTAGAGGTGCTACTGTTTGGAATGAAGACTTACAACTTTTAGACTGTACCAATAAATATCTTGAGCTTTTCGGCGTAAGTAAAGAAGAGCTTATTTCTACATTTTTTACCTTTAGTCCGCAATTTCAACCAGACGGTAGCCCCTCTTATGAAACATTTAGAGGCTATCTGCAGCAGGCTTTTGATGAAGGTTATTGTGATTTCACTTGGACATATACGGGAAAAGATGGAATTTCTTTTTTTATTAAAAAAGCCTTGGTATGTATTAATTTACAAGGCAAAAAATACGTCTTGTCCTTCACTTCTGATAAAAATACGTGCGAACTATCTACTAATAGTACTATCAATAACTATGAACGTATGGAGCTTTTACTTAAACACCTTCCTATGAGTGTAGATTTATGGAATAAAGACTTGCAGCTTTTTGATTGTAATGAAGCAGCGCTGCGTCTTTTTGGTGTTAAAAGTAAAGAAGAATATATCAAAAACTTCCACTCCTTTAGTCCAGAGTTTCAACCCAATGGCTTGCGCTCCGAAGAACTTATTCTTCAATACTTACAAGAAGCGTTTGAACATGGCGAAACACATGTTGAATGGATGCATATTGATGCTCATGGAAAGGAATTCCCCATAGAAGCTAAGATTGTACGTGCAAAAAATGGGGATGAAGACATTGCTGTGGTCTATTACAATGACTTGCGAGAAGCAAGAGAAAGCATTGAGAAAGCAGAGCAAAGACTTGCGGATATTAATAATATTTTAGACTCTGCGCCTTATGCCATTAATATTTGGGATAAAACCCCTAAACCTGTTGAGTGTAATTTAGCTACACTTTCTTTATATGGCTTTGACTCAAGAAAAGACTACTTAGAAAACTTTCATAAAGTTATACCGGAAAAACAAAAAGATGGGCGCATTATGGCGCATGTCTTTCAACAACGATTTACTGAGGCTTTTCAGACTGGCTATGCTTATGACGAGGGTGAGCTCTATAATATTAAAGAAAATAAAGCTTTCCCTGTAGAAATAACCTTAAAAAAGCTCATTATTAATGGCGAGTCAAAAATCATAAGTTATCTTAATGACGTGAGTGTACAAAAAGCTATGATGGCAGAAATTGCCGAAAGTCACCTTGAGCTTACCCTAGCACGTGACGAAGCAGAAAAAAACTCACGTATTAAAAGTGAGTTTTTGGCTAATATGAGCCATGAAATTCGCACGCCCATGAATGGTATTTTAGGTTTATTACATCTGCTTGCCCCTACGCAAATGCAAGAACAGCAAAGGTTCTATGTAGATAAGATTATCTATTCTGCTGAAAGCCTGTTACGCATTATCAATGATATTTTAGATTTTTCTAAAATTGAAGCAGGCAAGCTAGAAATGGAGCATGTTTCTTTCTCCTTAGCTGATTTACAAGAAGAGTTGCGCACCCTTTTTACCCCAAAATTTGTTGAAAAAAATATTCGTGGTGAAATTTTTAGCGAAAATATTTTAGA
>CAYJHS010000271.1:0-3407 GCA_964369815.1 uncultured Desulfovibrionaceae bacterium | reverse complement strand
TTAACCGTTACCGGCACCTTGACTCATAGCGATGTCGATACCGATGGCGATACCATTGCTGAACAAAGCTTCACTGTGAGCAATACCACTGCTGGTGCAACCAGTGCAGACCAAAGTGCTGCCGCAGCTGGTGCTGATGTAACCATTGACGGTGTCTATGGTAAACTTACCATTGACGGCGCTACCGGGGACTACACCTATACTTTGTACACAGAAGCTGATGGCGCCAAATATAACGCATTAAATGCCCTTGGTGGCAATGATGCACCTGTTACAGAAACTTTTGACGTGTATATTACTGATGCCCATAATGCCACCAGTAATACACAGGCTTTGACATTTACGGTGAAAGGAACCAACGACGGTCCGGTAATTGGAGATACAACCGACGTAAAAGTCTATGAAAAACACCTCGATGACGGAACTGAAAGAGATGCTGATGGCAAGTCCACAGCCTCTGGTACAATCTCTTACTCTGACGCTGACGGCGATGACTTAACCTTTGCTTGGGATGCAGATCAGCAGGACCTTTACACAAGTGAAGGCACATTAATTACTTGGGGTGTGAGTGCTGATGGCTCTACTCTCACTGGTTACACTGGCGTAGTTGGTGAAGCTTCTTATAAAGAAATTATCACTGCGGTGAAGGGTGCTAATGCAAATAACCCTGATGAGTATACCGTAACCTTGCATGAGTCTGTGTTCCACGACGCACCAAATAGTGACGCCCTTGACGCAAACGGCAATCTTTCTGATTACAACACTGATCTTGATAAAGACAATGCGCTTAATCCCAATGATGCTGATGATAAAGACCCCATTGACACTAATCCAAGCCTTAACCTAGGCTTTACCGTAAGCGATGGTACTACGAGCACTCCTGGTTCTGTTGATGTTACCATAGAAGACGACATCATTGACATTGGTGGCAGCACTGTAAGTACAAGTCAGGCTGATTCTGGTATTTCAGTTGATGACTTTGTATTTAATAGTACACAGTTAGAAAATAATGATGGCTTTGTAGACTTTGGCGGCTTTACAGCAGTTGCAGGTGTATATGACCATGCAAGTGGTAAACTTCTGACTGATGGAAACGACTTAGTTCAGCACGGCGTTTTTGAAATGGGCTCAGCTCAAAACGGCAAGGACTCAGGCCTTAGCATTAATTCTAAGGGTGAAAATGATGGCATTGATACCGGTTCTAATAAAACCGATGGCCGTGTGAATATTAGTGAAGGCGAAACCGAATCTGAAGCTATAGTGCTTCAACTGGATGGAGTTGCTTATAATGCCAAGTTTGACCTAGGAGCTTTCTTCAACCTAGAAGGTGGTGATAGCACCAATGAAGAAATGTCCATTATCTTCTATAAAGATGGCAAGCAAGTCTTTATCTCTAACCTTGAAGCGAATAGTAAAGAAGGTGATTTCAATACCGTTGACTATGCTATAGCTGGTGGTTTTGACCAAGTAGTTTTTGTACCAAGAGATAATGGTGCGTCAGGCTCAAGCAATAGTGATTTCTTCCTTACAAGTGTATCCTTTGAAGGTACAGACGCTTCTCTTGAAAATACAACAACAGGCCAAATTAACTTTGAAGCTGCTGATGGTATTGAGAGCGTTGTTGTTAGCTCAATTGATGTTAAAGATGCTAATAACGGTGTGCTAACAAAAGTTCCTAATATTACAGGTGGTGAACAGTATATCTATACCACTGATGAAGGTATTGCTTTTAACTTAACCGTTAATGATGATGGTAGTTGGAGTATCAATTCTAATAAGAACTTTGAAGGCTCTGTAGACTTTACCTTCAAGGCCACTGATAAAGACGGCGACTCTGTAGAGTATAACTATACAGTGACCGCAGATGCTGAAATACTTAAAGTTCAAGAATCTGACATGAACGCAGCCAACGGTTTTACAGATAGCGTTGTTGGAGACATTGCCTTTAACGCAGTAGCTGGAGATGAAAGCAACATTACTGTAAGCATTGATGGTAATGCGTATAGCTTATCTGATCTTCTTGATAAAAACTTCGCAGGAGTACCCTTAGGTAGTGGCAATAGCCTTACTAACTTTGAATTAGTTAAAAACGGTAATGACATTACAGGCCTTAAGTATACCTTCACAGAAAATGGGCCAAGAACACACGGCAAACCCGGAGAAGCCGGCGATGACGAAATAGTTAGCGACAGTTTTAGTGTAAGCGTTACTACGCCTGATGACGTAACTACATCTAATGTTACCGTAAATCTTGAAGATAGTAAGTCAGAAGCGTTTGAAGATACTGCTACCGTAGACGAAGGTGATACAGTAACTGTGACAGCAGCTAACGGCCTGCTCTCTAATGATACATTTGGTGCCGACGCAACTACAACAGTAACTGAAGTAACAGCACCTGCTGGTTCAGGCTGGACATCAAGCGGCGACTTAACCGCAGCAGGCGGTCTTGTCTTTACCCATAATGATTACGGCACAGTGACCTTTAAGGCCGATGGTAGCTATAGCATCGACTCTAAAGCGAACAGCATAACTGATGCCACATCTGACTTTGTGTTTAACTATACTATCACTGACGGTGACGGCGATACAGCAAACAGCACTTTGACCATTGACCCGACTCCTGCAACTGATATTGTTGACCCAACAGGCAATGTAGCCACAGTTTACGAAGACGGTTTATTGGACGGTGTTGCAGGAACAGCAAGCAATGCAGACCAAGACGAAACAACTTCTTGGGAACCAACCATTGCAACTGATGGCTATACCTTAGTTGATGGTAACTACACAGCTAGTTACGGAACCGTGTCAGTGGTAAATGGCGTACTTACCTACACTCTTAATGCAGCAGTAGATAGTTCAAACATCACCGAAGATACAATAACTGTGACTGTAAAAACAGCTTTTGGTAACGAAGACACTATTGATGTGAAAGTCAGCATTGTTGACTCTACGCCAACAGCTATAGCCAATACAGCTACTGTAGATGAAGGTGATACTATTATGGGTAACATCTTAAACGATGATACCTCCAGTGCAGATGGTAACGAAACCGTAACAGCGGTAAGTGCCACAGGTTGGACACCAGATGCTACCAACCCAATGATACTTACCTCTCAATATGGTAAGCTTACTGTGAATGCTGATGGTTCCTATACCTTCGTGTCTAACCCGAATACGGTAGATGCTGATACACCTGACTTTGTGTTCAGCTATACTATCACAGATAGCGATGGTTCAACCTCAGAGAGCACTTTGACCATTAACCCAACTCCTGCAACTGATGTTATAGACCCAACAGGCAATGTAGCTACAGTTTACGAAGACGGCTTATTGGATGGTAATGCTGGGACTCCAAGCAATGCAGACCAAGACGAAACAACTTCTTGGGAACCAACCATTGCAACTGA
>CAYJHS010000270.1:0-3409 GCA_964369815.1 uncultured Desulfovibrionaceae bacterium | reverse complement strand
GAAATTCTTGTATGTGAAAAAGAATGTGCTTGTACAAGCCTTAACGGACTTTGTGAACCTGCTATTATTGGGCAGGTGTTGCACAAGTGGGCGACAAGCTGTCAACGCTCGGCGGAGGAGCTACGCCCCTATGTCTATGTGTATAGAAATGAACAGGCTATCCGCCATGTCTTTACTGTGGGGGCAAGTCTTGATTCTATGGTGCTTGGGGAACCGCAAATCTTGGGGCAACTCAAAGATGCCTATCGAAAAGCGGTAGCAAATCATAGTGCCGGTACCATCGTCAACCGCCTTTTGCACAAAGCTTTTTCAGTAGCCAAGCGGGTACGTACCGAAACAGCCATTGCTTCCAGCGCCGTGTCCATTTCCTATGCCGCTGTGGAGCTAGCTAACCGCATTTTTGGTAATTTACAAGATCAAAAAGCACTCCTTGTGGGCGCTGGCGAAAAGGCAGAACTTGCCGCTGCGCCCCTCGTACAAGCCCATATTGCTCACCTGTATGTGGCCAACCGGACTCTAGAAAGAGGTCAGGAGTTGGCTAAACAGTTTAATGGCACGGTCATCCCTTTTGAAAATATGGTAGAGCATTTAATGGATGTGGATATTATCATTTCCTCCACCGGATCCACTGAGGCTATTTTAAAAGCTAAAGATTTGAAAACAATATTAAAAAAACGAAAATACAAACCAATGTTTTTTATTGACATTGCTGTTCCACGCGACATTGACCCCGACGTTAACGGTCTTGAAAACGTCTACTTGTATGACATTGACGACCTTAAAGAAGTGGTTGAAGAAAACCTTGCCGGACGCAAAGACGAAGCAATCAAAGCAGCTAATATCATTAATGAAGAGCTCATACTCTTTGGACAATGGCTCAGCAGCCTTGATGTACAACCCACCATAGTGGACATCATTCAACGTGCGGAAAATTTAGCTGCCGAGGAATTACAGCGCACCTTAAAACGCCTAGGCACCAATGACCCCAAAACCAAGGCTGCAATGGAAGATATGACAGCCGCCCTCATTCGTAAGCTCAACCATGCTCCCATATCTTTTTTGAAACGGGGCACCATGAGCGAAGAAGGCGCCACTCCACGCATTCACATGATACGACGTATTTTTGATTTAGATGAAAAAATCCCTACCTTGCGCAGTATGAAGCAAATAAAAGCCGTGCAACTATCGCCTCCTATGACAGAAAAAGAATAATAAGGAAAACATATGCGTTCCTACACCATTGATAGTCTCACTCCAGAAGACTGTAAAAAGTTAGCAGATTATTTCACAGCCAAAAATTTACAAGGCTCCTTAGCAGGCATTTTTTGGCTTCCCGTACCGGAAAATTTTCTCAATGCTGCACAAAGGGAGCATGACAAGCAATGTGGTCCGCATGTTATGGCGCTAGAACTAGAGGGAGATTGTGTACGCTTAGAATTTCTCGTGCGAGCCAAAAACGCCCTACATTGCTCGTGCGTTTCCTATGCCGCCCCAGAGTTAGAACAACATATGATGCGCATGCTAGACGACACCTGTGCGCAATTGTCCATTGGCATATAGTTTATGGCTTTCACCTTTCCTGCGCAATTGCCCCCCTTAAAAACACAAACCCTTAGCACCAAAGAACTTGTACGCAGCGCATCTCATTTCATAACCCAAGAAATGGGACTTGACTTTAATAATCAGCACCTACTATTGGCTGTATCTGGCGGTGCAGACTCCTTAGCTTTATTATGCTTTTGGCAATGGTTTTCCAAGATCCAAAACTGCTCTTTTTCCCTTCTTCATATTAACCATGGCCTACGCCCTGAAAGCCTTCAAGAAAGCCAGAGCATTGCAGAGTTATGCAAGGCTTGGCATATTCCCTATTTTATAGAAGAGCGTGATGTCCCCCGCCTTGCGCATGAAAACAACACAGGCTTTGAAGAAATGGCGCGTACTATACGCTATGAGCTCTATGAAATATATAGAAAAAAATGTGACGCCTCGTGGGTCTGTCTTGGGCATCATTTACAAGATGTACAAGAGGATGTGATTATGCGCCTCATACGTGGTAGCGGTTGGCCTGCCCTTGGAGGAATGGTAGCACAAGACGCCCAACGCCACATTCTCCGTCCCCTGCTCATGCAGGAACCGCAAGCCTTGCGCACTCTCCTTCAAAGTGCAGGACTAAGCTGGGCAGAAGATGCGAGCAATGCTGACGTGCGTTTTATGCGCAACAGGGTGCGACACACCATCTTGCCACTTTTACAAGCCGAAAATCCTTCTTTTAGCAAAAAAACACAAGAACTTTGGCACTTTGCACAATATGACGCAGACTATTGGCAATTAAAGCTTGATAATTTGTGCACAACGCATAATATTCGGTGCGAAAATAAGACCATCATTCTGCCAGCACAGCTCTTAAAAAAAATCGATAAAGCCACACGTTTACGCCTCTATCTCCTTGCTCTATCAAAACTCATGCAAGCCGCCCCACAGCTAGCAGGACAAGCAGGGGCACATACCCTTTTTGCCCTAGATGCTGCTCTCTTAGAAGGGCGAGGCAATACCATTTTTCAACTACCAGGTTCCATCCATGCCTACCTCAAAAAGGGTGCTGTCACCTTCAGCTATGAGTAAATGTTATGGAAGTTGATCTTATTGTTATCATTTTATGCAGCATAATGTATGTTATTGCAGGCTTTGTAGACGCCATCGCCGGCGGAGGTGGTCTTATTACCATCCCTTCGCTCATGCTTTTTAATATTCCCCCACACTATGTCCTTGGTACCAACAAGCTTGCCAGTTCCGTAGGCTCACTCACAGCAATTTGGCCTTTTTTTAAAAATAAACTCATAGCCTTACACCTTGTACCAATAGGTTTTGCAGCGGCATTTTTAGGAGGCATATTCGGCTCGTGGCTTGCCCTGCAAGTAAGCCCAAGCACCCTTGGCAAAGTCATGGCTTTTCTCTTGCCCTTGGGACTTGTGTGTTCACTTTTTTCTGGGAAAAATCTTGCAGAAGAAAAAAAATTCTCTAAAAAGAAAGAGCTAGTATATATGGGACTTATTGGATTTTGCATTGGCACTTACGACGGTTTTTTTGGCCCTGCCACCGGCTCTTTTTTTATCCTTGCCTTAAATGCTATACTCGGTATGGAACTTGTGAAAGCTTCCGGCACCACCAAAGTCTTTAATTTAGCTTCCAATGTGGGAGCATTCGTGGCCTTTGCGTCTGGCGGTGTGGTACTTTACGCGCTCGCCTTACCATGCGCCCTTGGAAGCATTATTGGCAATCAATTAGGCGCACGGCTTGCCATTAAAGTAGGGGTTAAAGCAGTGCGCACCTTTCTCTATGTGGCCTTGGCGCTATTATTTGGGACTTTGCTTTATAAGTATATTTTCTAGGAGTATAAAGGTATGATTTT
>CAYJHS010000269.1:0-3412 GCA_964369815.1 uncultured Desulfovibrionaceae bacterium | reverse complement strand
TTAGTTTGTATAGGTCATTGGCAAGTCTAAAAGTATTTTTTCCGTTTTTAGTACGTATTTTATGGGGGGGGAAGGAACCCCCTTTTGCTCGCGCAAAAACGGTGTTTCCTTCCCCCCACCCCCCCATCCTTCTCCAAAACGCGCCTATTAGTCACACCTCGAGAATAGATAAAAGGATGTAGATTTTGTATAATCACGATAATACCAAAGCTACGCCTACACGTAATTTTCGGCTCCACCCTTCCGAGTGTTATTGCGGCAAAGTGTATATTTAAACAGTGGAATGTTATGGCATTGAAAGTTTTTTGAAGGGGGGCTGGGGGGAAACTTTTGAAAAGTTTCCCCCAAGAAAAAACAAAAAAATAGATAAATTATTAACTTACTAATTTATTTTGTTCTTTTTTTGTGTGATGAGCGCATATGCACACGCATGGGAGCGTGTAAAATCTTAAAATGCTTACGCAGGGATTTTTCTAAATAACGGCAATAGGTTTCAGAAACTCTTTCCGCATCATTTACAAAAAAGACAAAGGTGGGGGGTGCTGTCTCGGCTTGAGTCAAGTAAAAGAATTTCGCTCTTACTCGTTTAATGACAGGTGGTTGGTGCTTTTCAAGCACGCTTTCCATGGCTCTGTTGAGTTGCCCTGTAGGAATACGTATCTGGCATTCTTCATGGATTTGGCGAGCAAGAGGGAGAATTTTGGCAAGGCCGCTGCGTTTTAAGGCTGAGACCAATAAAATCGGCACATGGGAGCAAAAAGCCAGCATTTCTGACAAGTTTTTTTGTAGCTGCTTGATGGCATTTTGCGGTACTAAGTCAACTTTATTGATTAAAATCATAAAGGGGGTTTTGCGTTCGTGTAATAAGTCCATCAAACGTTTATCTTGTTGGCTTACCCCTTCTGTAGCGTCGAGCACCAGCAAAGTCACATGGGCTTTTGTGCTTGATTTAATAGCTGAGTTTACGGAGTATTTTTCTACTGTGTCAGTAATTTTAGCACGGCGGCGCACGCCAGCGGTATCTACAAAGATATACTTTTCGCCCTTAATTTCTATGTGTACGTCAACGCTGTCACGGGTGGTACCTGCCACATCGGAAACAATCATACGTTCAGACCCATGTAAGGCGTTAATAAGTGAAGATTTACCCGCATTGGGGCGTCCCAGCATAGCAAGCTTTAAGCCAGATTCTTGTTCTTGGATTTCTTCCCAATCTTCTGGGATAAGGTCAAGTAACTCTTCACGTAATTGACGTAAATTGTGCCCATGTTCAGCAGAAACGGCAATAACGGGAAAGCCAAGGCCGTGAAATTCTGCAAGGATTTGATTTTCTTGTTCTGCTCCATCAACCTTATTTACAATGAGTAGGGTGGGCTTACTCATGCGACGCACGTGGGCAAGCAAATATTCATCCAGTGGTAACAAACCATCACGCCCGTCCACAACAAAAGCCACAGCTACAGCAACGCTCATGGCTTCTTCGGCTTGGCGTAAGATGTCGGCCTCAAAGCCACGAATACCTTCGGGGCCTTCGGTAATTTCGGCGTGAGCATCAAGGGTAATACCACCAGTGTCCACAATGCCGTAAAGAACTTCGCCGTGCTGACGCACAAGCCCTTCCATACGGTCACGAGTTACGCCCGGACGGTCGTGGGTAATGGCACGATTGCTATGAATAAGACGATTAAAAAGGGTGGATTTACCCACATTAGGGCGTCCCACCAGCACTATTTGCGGTACAGTATGTGACATGGAAATTCCTGAATGAATACATGGTTAAAAATTGTATCTGCCGTCCACTACCTAATTAATAGGGGTGTTGTCAAGACAAAGCCTCTGCTAGAGGTCAAGTTCATGGTCTGGAAAAATATTCGGCAAGGTATCTATGGCGAGTGCACTATCCCATGGTGCGTGTGAGGGAAAAGCCGCAAAGCTTTGTCCTGCAAGCTGTAAAGAAGAAAATTCCAGTGTAGCAGGAAAGGTCACTCGCAAGGAGTGCAAGCACAATGTTAACTGTGGCTGCGCTGTGCCGTATTTACCATCCCCAAGCACCGGATGTCCCATAGCGGCAAGCTGCAGACGTATTTGATGGGTACGTCCGGTAATGAGGCGAATGTGCATCAGGCTACAATTTTTCCTTTGCTCAAGGCATCTTACAAGGCAGCGTGCGTCTTTATTGCCATGCTCGTCTTGTTGCAAAATACGCATTCTTTCGTCGTAGCCCACATATTTTTTCCCCATAGTGTGTTGCAATAACTGCGCTTCTTTGTGAGGCCATAATCCTTGTACCCATGCTAAGTATTCTTTGTTAATGGTGCGATTTTCAAAAGCGTTTTGTAGTGTACGCAAAGCATTGTAGGACAAAGCTACGCAAATTATCCCCGATGTGTCCTTGTCAATACGATGCGCTGGAGTGGGTTTAAAGGTTAAGTGTGTAAAGTGCTCCGCCAGACGTGTAGCTAGACTGTCGGTATGTCCCGTACCGGTATGTACTGGTAAGCCTTGTGGTTTATTAAAAATAATTAAATTTTCATCGGTGTATACGCTGGGTGGCAGGGGTTCATTAGTGTGTTGCCCTGACGGAGTAAAGTGGGGGGAGTTTGTTGCAATAGGGGCAACGATTTCTTTGCTAAACTGTGCTGATTCTGTCATGCCCACAGCAAAAGGCGGCATGCGTACCATATCAAGGGTGTGCACATGCACGAAGGGTTTCACACGTTTGCCATTGACTCGAATTTGTCCAGTGCGAATCCAGCGGTGTAAAAGAGATTGGGGTAAGCCCAAACGCCGCACTAGGAACTGGAGAAGCTTTTGTCCATCTTCCGAAGTGTGTACTTCAAGAGTATTTTTTATATTTTGAGACATGATGTGCCCAAGCTGTGATAGTGAATAAAAATGTAATTAAATGAAATGCTTGTGGCGGAGGGAGTGGGATTCGAACCCACGTGCCCCGATAAAAGGACAACTCGATTTCGAGTCGAGCGCGTTACGGCCAGCTTCGCTACCCCTCCACATTTTTTTATATTAAACTGTATGCGCTTCAAGAGCAAGGGAAAAGACTAGAGTCCAAATATTAAGCAAAATTGTATTTTTATGCTGTTATGGGCTGATACACAGGGTGCGTTAAAAAATTTTTGCATATGTTTATTCGCTACCTTTTGGGCATGTCACAAAAGTGCTGGTGTCAATTTCATCGACACCAATTGCATTTTGCAACATCCCAAAAAGATAGCTACATTTGTACTGTAATTGGTAGCTATCGTTGTATACAAAAAATAAAATTAGATATTCATTTTAAAATTTAATGTCGTACATTGCGGCAATATAGTACTTTAATAACATAATGCCATCGCTATTAAAAGTTTTTGAGGGCGGGGGGTTTGGGGGGAGGGAACTTTTTTCAAAAAGTTCC
>CAYJHS010000268.1:0-3432 GCA_964369815.1 uncultured Desulfovibrionaceae bacterium | reverse complement strand
CTGGGGAGGGGAACTTTTTTTCCCTAAAAAAAGTTCCCCTCCCCAGAAAAAATTCCCTAACTACTGCGGCCCAGGCAGGACAGAAATCCCGCCAATGCGGCGAATAAGGGTTTGGTCATTGTACAAATTAGGCAGTTCCTTACCGGGTTCAAGGGTAGTAACCACGGCACGGCCTATAATATGGCGGTCGTCGTGTCCTGGGCCTTCATTGACACGCACTCCCCATACATTATGGAACATAACAGGCTGGCCGTTCACTGTACCAAGGTACAAACCAATATGCCCCGGCATCCATATCATAGTTTTGAAAGGTTTACTTTGTGCCACAATGGTTTGCAATTTTGAAGCATCGTCAAGCCCAGCGACAGACATTTCGTAGCCGGATCTATATTGCCCACGAGAGTTACGCGGCATAGAAATACCAAAGGGGGTAAACATATCTCGTAGCATTGAGGAGCAATCGCGGTTTTCGTACGCACCGCCCCACCCGTAGGTTTGTCCCATCATCACATTACCCACACCGGCCACATTCATGGCGGTAATAGGCATAGGAATGGTCACAATATCGGCGCTGGAAATAAGTGCTGTGGCTATTTTTGCCATGCCACCACTGCCGACAGTGGGCACAAGAACACTGAAAGTACCACCGGCACTCGCTTGCGGGAAGACGGCTCCAATATGTGCATGACCTAAGCTTTGGCCTTTGCTACCTCGAATTTGCACTCTATCCTTAGTAAGCGCAGCTAGGGGCAAGCTTTGGTATCTTTTCATGAAGGCAGGGTCTACATAGGCCACATCACGTGCTTGTACCCAGCCACCAGCAATGGTATTTTCAATAAAGTACCATTGTTTATCTCGTGAAATTTGAGTAACATAGATAGGTAAACCCATGGGCAAGGTGGCATATTGGAAATAGTCAAAAGGAGATTGGCCTGGGTTTGGCGTAGGCCTGCTGTAACGTGGACGCATGGTAGGCATTTCACGCAAAGAGGTTTGGCGCAAAATAATGGCAGGTCTTTGCACATTGGGATAGGCCGCAATGTTAGCATTATATTTAAGGTTATCCCAAGCAGAGCTTGTCCAACGATTTACCCCATCATAACCACGAGCACTACCAAACAATCCTGTGTAGGTGCGCTTGGAGTAACCAGCTTTTGTTTGCTTCCAAGGCCAATAGAAAAGACGTTTGAATTTAGCAACTTCTGCTGTTTGCTCAGCAGAAGAAAGCAAAGCCCCCGAAGAAACCTTGCTAGCATAGGCTTTCAAATCCTGTGGTAATTTTTGCACGTCGGCTATGGGGCTATCTGGCCCTGTGCCGTACTTGGGTATGGCTGTAGCACCGGGTTTATAACCTTTGCCACTACATGCCGTTAAAAAAGCTAGGCACAAGCCTAAACATAGCCAATAGGTGTAATTTTTCATATTTTTCATGACAGTTCTATACTCCTAAGCGGGCTTAATGGTCAATATATACTTACGCAAAAAATCCTGAGGCAGATAGCTCATTTTAGCTTTACGTAAACCTTCTTCATCTAAATCTTGTTCTCTATTAACTAAAGTGCAGTCTACACCTTCTTTTTGAACAAACATAGTATTCATAGTTTGATAAACGCCGCGAATACCACTGCGTCCCTTTTCAAAGTGTACACCTAGCACACCATTGCCTAATTTTTCTCCAACACTAAAAGCCGCTAACGTATTATCCACATAAATGGAACCACCCACAAGGCATGTAAAATCCTCCCAATGAGACAATACTTTATTAATGGCGGCGTTTTCTGCAAGCAAGGATTCAGAGCCGGCACATTCATGCCACTTACACCATTCATCCTGTAAAGCCAACACGTCTTCACGAATTTTGCAGCTACTCGCTTCAATACGACGATAATCCACATCACCATAATATTTCTTAAAAGCATTCACATGATTACGCTTTTTATGGTAACGATTGCCTACAAGCTGCGCCAAATCTTCCTGTGCATATAGATATTCCCACTGACCACGGCTTTCTTCCTTCGTCACTCGCCCAGGCAGTGCATTTTCTAAAATATCAACTAACTGCTCAGGCACACGAGTGAGAACAGCGCCGCCGTGCAAAATTTCCTCGGCCTGCCAGTCAATCTCTGTCCAATTACCCACTGGCGCTCTATAAACAGGAAGGTCTGTTACTAAATCTTGATGCGCTCCTTGTTTGAGCCAGCACAAGGTATCGCCCATATAGCACTGCAAATCATAATATTCTTGCCAGCTCCACAGATTTACAAAAGTATAATCCATGGACTGTTGCGGGCACACATGCCACAAAGTAGCATAAGCCCCTTTATGCTCTAAAGAAATTGGAGTAAAATTCATATATCATTCCCATATATTTTATTTTTTAGTTTTCTTACTCATAGCAAAACTTTTCCAAGGGAAACGTTCTAAAATCCAAATCATACAAGCAGCTTGCACCACCTGAGATACTACCATGCCCACAAAAACCCCAGAAGCACTTTGCCATACAAAGTGCCCCAGCACATAGGCTACAGGCAAGCGCACAAACCAAAAAGAACAACCAAACACCCATAAGTTATACTTAGTTGCCCCTGCACCAGTCATAACACCACCCAAGATCATACTAGTAAGAGTAAAGGGGGTAGATAAAAAGTTAATATACAAATAATTTTGTGTTATTTGCTGCGTGGTAGGATCATTAGCTAAAAACTCCGCCATTTGCGGGATAAAAGGCCACAATGCCAGTGCCACCATTGACATACTCGCACTTCCCATCCACCAAAGAGTACGCGCAAGCTTTTGTGCTTGTTCTTCATTTTTTGCCCCAAGGCTATTACCAACAAGTACCGATGCCGTCATACTAAAGGCCATACCCGGCAAGAAAAGTAAAGCTTCTAAACGCATCCCCGCAGTCAGTCCTGCCAAGGAATGTACCTTGTCAAAAGGCAAAGAAGCCGTCACTGCAAAAAGCACTATATATCCGGCTTGCCAAACAAGCTGTGACACGCCCGACGGGATAGCCACCTTATACAAATAAGGTAACGCTGCCCGTACCCAGCGCCAATTTGGAATCTTTGTAAAATCAAAATATTTTCTATGTACAAGTAAAAAAACATTAATTAAAGCACCAAGTGCCATACACCCAAAGGTTGTCCACGCTATACCCAAGTAGCCAAAGTTTGGAAAACCAAAATAGCCAAGACCAAAGCCCAAATTACCAATAAGATTACCCACCGCCATCAAAAGAGCCACAAATACCGGCGGCATAACTTGCCGTGTAGCCCTAAAAAGTGTCGTGGTAGTTGAAAAAACATACCCCAAAGGCAAAGTAATTAAGGTAATATTCCAATAAGAAAGAGTCACAGGCAAAATATTGTCCGGAGGCTGTAAAATAGAAAAAATAGGCCCTTCACCCACAAAGGCAAGCACAGCAGGGCC
>CAYJHS010000267.1:0-3452 GCA_964369815.1 uncultured Desulfovibrionaceae bacterium | reverse complement strand
CAAAAGATCATAAAGCTATTTTACGTTCAAGGTTCACCAAATACCTCCCAAACGGTGAACCTAATCCTTTTAAATGTGTAGCTGAAGACGTTGGTAAATCTCAAAACTACGTTCAGAAATTATATAAAGAGATTATGATTGAAACATATACACATCTTAAATTTTTGACAATTCAAGGAAAAATATAACATAAACATCTAATAATCGTAAAATTTATTATCACATCAATCCATGCCACCCTTATCTTGTAGGGTGGTTTTTCTATTCTACATAATTTTAACTTTTTATAAGGAATAAAAATATGGCTGAAAATACTTCAAGCGGTTCTACTGGTTGGAACGCAATGAACGTTGTAGGTGGTTTACTAGGTGTTGCAGGTACTGCAACAGGTATTACTGCTCTAGGTGTTAAACAAAACAAAAGAAATGGTTGTGGTAATGGATATTACGACGGATATGGTAACGGTGCTGACTGTCCTATCTCTCGTAGTGAATCTGCGCTAGAATCAGAAGTTGCTATGCTTAAAGCTGACAGAACAACTGATGCTAAAATCTTAGAACTTTACAACGTAGTAGCTGCAAACGACAAGGCTGCAGGTGCTCAAATTGCTGAAAACGCAGTTCAAATCGCATTAAACAAACAAGCTGTTGACTTCCAATTAGCTGCTGCTAACCGTGAGTTCGTTCACGTTAACAGACGTATTGACGCAACAGATGCAAGATTGAATGACTTAACTAACGAAATTATACCGATTTCTAAAGTTTGTCCTCAACCTTTATCTGCTTGCCAATCTATTGGTATTCAAGGTTGCATAATCCCAACAGAACCAACTGATAGAACAGTTACGACTATTGCGGGCAATGCAAAAGCTAAAGTTTAATTAAGTGGGGTGGGTTCGCTCACCCCTCGATTTACGGAGATTTAAAATGATTACTAAAGAAAACCTACAAAATGCTGTCAACTCTTACGTAGATGATGTGTTTAACACTTTTGAATTTAATATGGCGAACGCTATGAAGAAGATAGGTGTTAAATTCCTTGTATCTACTAAGTTTGACATGGTTGATATGTTCTTAAACGAGCAAGGAATGTTAGATGTTTCTAAGTTGGAAGCCATTGCACTCCCTGAAGTTGAGAAACTTGGTAAAATTGACCTAGCTGGTATTAAGTTTAACCTTGATGATGCTAGAGATTTATTTAGAAAAATAAAGGAATACGATAATGGACAAGAAATGTAAAGAAGAAATAAAAACTGAAGATGGTATCTTTAGTGAAGCAGGTGGGTTCGCTGTTGGTTCTTTAATCACCTCTTTAATACCGCTACTTATGAGCGGAAAAACCGACCTATCTTTAGAACAGCGAATTTTTAGATTAGAAACTATTTTAATGGAGAAAAAGAAATGAACTTTAAGAGAATAATGGAAACAGCTGAATGGGATAAACTATGTAAGAACGACATGGATAAGTTAACTCATGTTATGAACGAGTTTTTCCTTGAGGTTGAGAAAACAATGCCAGAAACTGTTAAAAGCACTTTACACAAGGTGTCATTTGCGGTTGCTGAGAATATGTTAGAAGATACAGCTAAATATTTAGTTCCAAAACTTGAAAAAGGTGAGCATTGGGATTATGAAACAGCTAAAAGTGTTAAACCTGAAGAATATGAATGCCCATCATGGTATTACATGTTAAACAAGGTTTATTCTTGCTTATATGACGCTAATAAAACAACTGAGGATTATGTTGACCATGCTTCAGATATGTTAAAAATGTTTCATGGTAATGCTAAAAAATATTACATGGCTATGCACTTCTGCTATTGACAATAAAATCATAAGGAGCTATGCTTTGTAATAGCTCCTTACTTCTAGGAGATAATGTAATGGAATGTCAAATGAACGTTGAAACCGTTAGAAAAATGTTAAAACAGTCTAATAAGTTAACCCCTGAAATGGAAGCTTATATAGACGCAGCTCAAAAAGATACTGAAAACCAAAAAAATACTTGTGCAATGAGATTTGAAAAGGGAGACAAAGTTATGTGTGAACTTAAAGAATCGGTTGATGTTGTACAAGAAAAAGTTGGCAAAATTGAAAAGGCTCAAGTAGTTACAGACACGAAGGTTGACGGGTTAGTAAATGCTGTAGATGAAGTTAAGAAAATAATTGTTAAATTAGCAGATAGAAAAAGTTGGATAGAGCATTTAAAAGACAGTAATATTCTTTTAGGTGGGTTTGTTATTGTAGCTGTTACTTTAATCATAGCTGTATCATCTATTATAACAGGGCGCAGTCCTCAAGAGTGGAAAAATGCTATACCTGCTAATATAACATTAGACGGTCAATAATACAGGAGAAAATAAATTGGTAGATACAATAAAAGGTGATGATTTAGTAAAACTACTGACAATTCGTCCTAAAGATGGGCAAATTATAACAATGGATAAACTAGAGGTTTATGTAAATGACGTAGTTATACACACTGAAGAAAACCCAAATTTTCCATTAGACATTAATGTTTCAAGAGAACTGTCTGAAACTTTCAACTATACAAACACAGTGTATTTAGTTAAATATACAAATAATGTAAGAACTACTGGTTTAGGTTATGGTAAATTTAATGCTAAATCTGCTCCAGTTGGGAACACTATTTCCGAAGAAACTCCAACCTTTGAAATCTCATTTAATGAAGGTGAGCAGGTGATTTTTGATGTTACTTTTCTTGAAAACTCAGGTGGTGGTGGAGGTGGCACTAATGACCACTCTAAGCTTATAAATAGAAGTGCTGTAAATCAACACCCTATGTCTGCAATTGAAGGTCTTGTTGATGAGATAAAGGACATTGAGGTTGATTTGATTTCTCAAGGATTATCTATAGGTTCAAACACAACAAGAATAGCGGCGAATGAAAGTGAGATTAATAATCTAGGTTCTAGTGTTCAATCTTTGGATTCTGATATAGGTGATTTAGAAGGTGTTGTCGCAGGAAAGCAGCCAGCAGGAGATTATGCGACAAACTCTAGGGTAGATCAAGATATTAAAAGTGTTTCATATAATGGAACAACAGGTGTTTTTACTTTTACGAAACAAAACGGTTCTATAATAACAATAGACACGCCTGTAGAGAGAGATATTAAAAGCGGTTATTATGATGATGTGACAAATGAGTTAGTTAGTGTGTTGCAAAACGACCAAGAGATTAGAATACCTGCTTCTGGATTAATAGATGTTTATACAGGTTCTGAAGGTGATAATATTCAGTTAAATATTTCTGCAGACAATGTGATATCTGCAGTTTTGAAATCTGGAACATTATCAAAAAGCTTTTTAGATGCAGCAATTCAAACCGAAATAAATAATAAAGTTGATAAAATTGAGGGCAAAGGTCTTTCGACAAACGACTTTACAAATGCAGAAAAAACAAAATTGGCAGGTCTTGAGAATTATGATGAT
>CAYJHS010000266.1:0-3486 GCA_964369815.1 uncultured Desulfovibrionaceae bacterium | reverse complement strand
TTAATAAATTTCTACTGGATAGACCACCGCTCCCCGCTATTGCCCTCACCACAGATACCTCCACGCTGACCGCTATTGCCTATGATTTTGGTTTTGAAGAAGTTTTTTCTAAACAAATAGAAGCCCTTGGACAAAGCGGCGACGTGCTCATTTCCATTTCCACCTCTGGAAATAGCCCCAATGTACTCAAAGCATTGCACGTTGCTAAAAAATTGGAAATATTTACCATTGGTCTTACGGGAAATGCTGGACAAATGGAGGCAGTTTGTGACATTTTGTTGCCCGTGCCACACAGCCTAACGCCGCTTATTAAAGAAATTAATATTCCGGCAGGCAATCTGCTGTGTCGGCTATTGGATTATTAATTATTTGAAAACATAGCAGCACTTGGAATAGATGATACAGACTAGTATAAGAGAGAAAAAAATGCCTATTTTTGAATACTTTTGCCCCGAATGTGACCACGAATTTGAAGAAATTATTCTTGGCGCAGAGCTGCCAAGCTGCCCAAAATGTCAAGCCAAAGATTGCCAGAAGCTGGTCTCTCGCCCAGGAGTCAGGCGTAGTATCCGTAATTTTACTGGATCACTAAAGCAGGCCAAAACTGTAGCACCCAGTAAATGTGGGGGATGTAGTGGCGGCAATTGCTCCACCTGCTAGTAGGTGGCTCATATAAATACCGTCTGCGGCGTCAGGCTCGTTTTTTACTTCGATCAAGTACCAGAAGAGTACACTTCCTGCGTAAAAAACTTCGCCTTCTTTGTATTTCACCCTTTTGAACCGCCTACTGTTTGCTCCATGAGAACAATGCATAACATATAAAATTAACAGTTGCTAAGCGTAGTTACGGCAAAAGAGACCATTAAACAATAAGATGTTATCGCTATAAAAGTTTTTTGAAGGGGATCTGGGGGAAAGCTTTTTTTCAAAAAGGTTTCCCCCAGAATATTTTTAATACTCTATATTTCATAAAAAGAGGTCATTTATGTCACTAGAAACACGTTTGGGCATCCAGAAGCCTCTTTTTCTCATGGACGGCACCGCCTTCATATACCGTGGTTTTTATGCCAACAGTTCTTTACAGCGCTCTGACGGTTTTCCCACCAATGCCCTGTACATGATAACTCGTCTGCTTTTGCGTATTATTCGCGAACAAAAGCCCAAACATTTTGTTTTTTTCATGGACGGCAAGGGCAAAAACTTTCGCCATGAGCTGTTCCCCCTATACAAAGCTAACCGCAGTGCCACGCCCGAAGAGCTTATACAGCAACTTGAACCTGTGCAACGTATGATACAAAGCCTTGGTATCACCTTGCATGTATCCAAAGATTGCGAGGCCGACGACTGCATTGCTTCACTGGCACAAAAATTTAGCACGCAGCTGCCTGTCATCATTGTTGGTGCCGACAAAGACCTACGCCAGTGCCTTAATGACAATGTCTGGCTTTGGGATCCATCTGGCAAAGAAGAAAAACTTCTCTCCGCCGCTGATTTTACTCAAGATACCGGTTTGAGTCCCAAACAATGGCCGGACGTGCAAGCTCTTATTGGTGATACGAGTGACAACATCCCCGGAGTACCAGGTATTGGGCCAAAGACCGCACAAAAAATATTCACAGATTTTTCCTCCCTTGAAGATATTCGTGACGGCCTTGATCGCCTGCCTCCCAAAATGCAGCAAAAAATTGCGCCACATATAGAAGAAGCCTTCCTCTATCGTAAACTTACCACACTGAGCACCAACTATTGCCAAGACATTGACAATAATGACATCCCCTTACGTCCTCTTAACCCAGCAGATGTGCTTAATTTATTGCAAGAATTTGAGCTTAGCTCCTTACGCCGTGAGGTAGAGAGCATGTTGCGCAGTAAAGCCCTTACTCCTCAAGATGCCCACACCACGGCGACACCCACCGCAGCAGCACCTTCCACACAAGGCAGTAAGGTTGTACAAGCTTCCCTTTTTGAAAACACTTTCTTTGCGCCACCCCCTGCTGAAAGCATTGGTCTTATTACCATGCATGGCGTACAAGAACTCCCAAGCTGTTCTCAAAAAAAAATTGCCTTATTTCCCGCCAGTTTTTATCCCAATATGCGTCACGAACAAGGCTATGTCCTTGGTACAGAGCAAGCGCATTGGCATATACCCGCTACAGATGTTGCTGTGCTCAGCAATTACCTTAACACAGCTACACGCATCATTACCCCTGACTTAAAACATCTTTTACGTGAAAATGCCAATTGGGGCACTGTTTCACTGGAAAAATGGTTTGACTTGGGTCTTGCTGCATACTTGCTTCGTCCTGAAGACCGTGACTATGCTTGGGCACGACTTTCAGTGCAATGGATGGATTTTTATCAAAATACCGACCCCCTAGCCATAACCACACATAAAGCACTGCGCATAGCTGAAGGGCTGGAACATGAGCTTAAAAAGCGTGATATCTTGCCTCTATATAGCGAACTTGAAATGCCACTCATCCCCGTCCTTGCGCATATGGAGAGCCTTGGCATTGCCATTGACGAGGTGGCCTTTCGCCACTTTTTGGACGATGTGCAAACAGAAATTGATGCCCGTACCAAGGAGGTTTATGAAGCCGCCGGCACCACTTTTAACATCCGTTCAGCCCAGCAATTAGGCGACGTGCTCTTTTCTACCTTAAAACTCCCCAGCGCCGGAAAAACCAAGGGGGGGCAGCTCTCGACATCCCAAGAGCGATTGGAAAAATTAAGCGGACATCCGGTGGTGGACGCTGTGCTGGAATTTCGCAAATTAGAAAAGTTACGCTCCACCTACCTTGAACCACTGCCACGGCTCATGGATACAGAGGGACGCATTCACAGTAATTTTAATCAATGGGCCACGGCTACTGGGCGTCTTTCTTCTAGCAATCCCAATTTGCAAAATATCCCCGTGCGTGGCGATATGGGCCGACGCATGCGTACATGCTTTGTGCCACGCAAAGGACAAGTACTTATTTCTGCGGACTACTCTCAAGTAGAACTGCGGGTACTTGCGCATATGTCCAATGACCCCGTGCTGTTACATGCCTTTCAAAAAAATATGGACATCCACACCAACACCGCCGCCCTAATCTATAATGAAAAGCCGGAAAATGTAAGCAGTGACCAACGCCGCAACGCCAAAACCATTAATTTTGGCCTTATTTACGGCATGGGTGCACAAAAACTTGCGCAAGAACTGCACATCAGCACAGCACAAGCCAAAGAGTTTATTGCTAACTATTTCAAACATCTTGGGCAACTTAAGAAATTTTATGAAAATATAGAAGCCGAAGCCAAGGCGAATGGTTACGTAAGCACTCTTGCCGGACGCCGCCGCCCCATAACCGACATAAACTCTACGAATAACATGAAGTTTTCTCTTGCTCGTCGTCAAGCCATTAACACGGTCATTCAAGGTTCAGCGGCTGACATCATAAAACTGGCCATGCTAGCTGTAGATAATGATTCGCACATACAGAA
>CAYJHS010000265.1:0-3528 GCA_964369815.1 uncultured Desulfovibrionaceae bacterium | reverse complement strand
TAAACTTGGTAAACTCATTTTTTTCTCCAAAGAAAATGCTTATCAATACAGTAAGACACTATACTTTGTAAAAACAAATTGGGCAACAGTTCTTTTTTACATAAAAAAGCACAATACGCGAAATTTAACATTAATAATTTAAATGCAAAAATGCCCCTGACAACAAAACAAACAATACATGCATTGCGCGTTTTACTGGAGGGGCATCAAAACAAAACTATGCAAAATCAAGGTGTTTTGCATAATCTGCCATGTAAATGTGCACTAGGCAGTGATGATATGGCTGGCAATACCAGAAGCTAAAACCATTCCCCAAAATGTGAACACAGCGTAAACGATAGTTTGGCTTTTCATAAGACCTCCGTGCCGATGTATGAATTTGCTGTAACCTTTTTTACAAAGGCTCTAACGCATCGACACCTTGAATATAGCACCATAAAAATTTTGTGCAATACCTTTAGGCCTTTGTGAAAACAAACATTTAATGTGACATTTTTGTGACATTACATTTATTGCATCAACAAGCTTTTTTTGTGCATAAAAATTATTCTTTCTTTCCGATGCATTACAAAAAAACAATTGATAACTTTTTCTAATCAAAATCCATAAAACCTTTGTGATTTTTTGCACATTCAGCTAATTTTAGAGATTTTTTTTCATCGATTAATAATAAAAATGCGTAGCCCACTTGGAACTACGCATTTTGTGATCACATCAAAAAAATATCATAATTATCTTTAAAAACTATACTGGCAATAAAATCGCTCTACCGCCATAAGTGCACCACAACAATTATGGTGCTATTGTCTCATCTTAAGAAATGACAATCCATTAAAATTCAAACTCTTAGTTTTTATCAAGGTGCAATTTGCGCAAATTCATTACAT
Organism: uncultured Desulfovibrionaceae bacterium; assembly: GCA_964369815.1. GTDB lineage: Bacteria > Desulfobacterota > Desulfovibrionia > Desulfovibrionales > Desulfovibrionaceae > CAYJAD01. The sequence goes on along the minus strand of CAYJHS010000265.1, from coordinate 2,641 downwards.
AGTGTGTAGGTGAATAGTTCTTATCGCTGATTACGATATACGACTTCCCAGCGGGAAGAGTAAGTGTGCCCACTTTTTTTAACACAAAATTATTCCATGAATCGCCAGTTGAAGGCAGATCCACATAAAAGTAAGAAAAGCTGTCACGAATATCGAGTAAGATTGGTTTCCTAATGGCAAAAACACCTAAGGTAACATCATGGCCCGGTGCCGCATTCCTACTATATTCAAAGCTTATGCTATAAGTGCCTTCTTGCGAAATTTCTACAGGAAACATTACCACAGCGCCATTTTTCCACCCGCCTAAATTATATCCCTGTTCATCTTTTTGCTTTATAACATCAGTAGTAAAGCGCAAAATAGCGTCAGAAGGATACAATTTTTGATTTAATGTCAAGTCCTGTGCCATAATTGAAGGGACAAGGAAAATATTTAACAAAAAAGCAACACTCAAAAAATTAGCAATCTTTTTTTTCATAAAACGCTCCCAATAGTCTGATAATTAACAGTTTAAGCTAAAACATAACATTAATGTTTTTCCCTTAGTAAATATACACATTTCTACCGATAATGGCAAAACCAAAAATGAGCTAGGTCTCAATAAATGTCCAGTACACACCTTGACATAAAACCTTTTCCATGATGACTATATATAATAATTAGTTTATTATTAACAAGTTACAATGTTTTTTTGTTAATTATTGGACATTTTAATGGCTGATTTGTAAATTTTATCGCCCTAGGAGGATAAAAAATGACAATACACATGATTTGGGCCTTAGTTGGTTTTAACCTTGCCTTACTGTTTGTATGGGTATTTCATATGTTACGCACAAAAGGTGTGAAATATTTTTGGGCACATCCTATCTTAGCGTGCATCATTCTTGTCATCACGCTTTACGCTTTAGAAAGCTTTTTTTCTGACTTATCGGAGGTACAACTTATGATAGACTGGAATCTCACCCTTTGGGTAGGAATCCCCTTAAGCATTCTTGCAATACTTTTCTTTTATCGCGCCATACGTCTGTTTAAGAAAACATAACTAAAACACATATATTCCAAATCAATTGGCATATAATAAGGAATTATTCACGTTTTTATGTTGTTGAATATAGGTATTTGCCCAAATTTCTAACTGCTCCAACACTGGTTTAAATTGATTTCCCATTTCGCTTAAAAAATACTCTACCTTTGGGGGGACTTGTGCATATTCTTTTCGAATAATTAACCCTTCTTCTTCGAGTAATTTAAGCTGCCGAGATAGTGTTGTGTGCGTAATTCCTTTGGGCATTAAACGCAAAAGCTCATTAAAGCGGATAGTTTTTTCTGAAAGCAAATATAAAATATAAATTGACCATTTACCCGAAAGTAATTTTTGTGCAGTTACAAAGGGGCATACACCAAATAAGTCAACATTTTGCATAGTAATCCTCATGATATCGTAAAAGATAGCAGTATCATAAAAGAGCGTACTTGTTTTTTATAGCGTATGTTTATATATGTTATTGTGTAAAAAGTAAATATTATCAAAAGGATTATTACTATGAAAACAAAAGAAGTCTTCGAATTACTAGAGAAAATTGGTTCAATGACATTTTCTACGATCAACGGTGAATACCCCGAAAGTAGAATTGCACATTTTTTTACCTACGATGATGACGGTCTGTACTTTTTAACCATGACTACAAAACCTTTTTATAAGCAACTTAAAGAAACTAAAAAATTAAGCGCTTGTGGTCTATATGCCAACTCAGAAATTAAATGGGTAGAAGAAGGCAAATGTTATAGTGCACCGGGGTATTTTATCCGTGTATGTGGTGATGTGCGTGAATTTACCATAGAAGAAGCCATTGCCAAAAATGACCCACGATTTTCATATTTAATTGCGGATAATCAACGATATCCAGCAATTACTGGATTTTGCTTGCACAATTTTCACGGTGAAGTATATGACTATGATTTTGAAAAAGAGCACAGAGAACATAAGCTTGAACGAACTCGTTTTAGTTTTGGCTCTTTACAAGGCGTAAAAGCAGGACTGAGTATAGACCCAGATGTATGCGTTTCGTGTGGAGAATGTAGTAAAGTATGTACTTTTAGTGCAATTTCAGAGCAAGAAAACACCTATAGCATAAATGGAAATCGCTGTGATGAATGCGGCAATTGTCACAGTATTTGTCCCGTAAATGCAATTACTAGTAAGGGTATAAAAGCTTAAAGATCGCAATGATCATTTAAGCTTGCCAAAGAACTTAAGCCACATTGCGTGCTGAAGCACAGCAGCATTGATGCGCGTAAAAATGTGCGTTATTGACCACTATATAGCAAAATAAATTGCGTGGGTAAAATGCATCATATAACATAAAAAAAGCTCTTCGCACATGAGTAGCAAAGAGCTTTTTATAAAAATTTGGCAGCGCATTTCCCACACTAAAGAATGCAGTATCATTTTTAAGGAAGGTGCCTTTTTTGCGCAAGGAGTGCATACAGATATACCTGATTGGAGCAATAAAAAGCCTAACCATGTAAGAATCAAAGATACACAACAAAAAAAAGCTCTTCGCGCATGAGCAGCAAAGAGCTTTAAGAAAAATTTGGCGGCGGCCTACTTTCCCACACTAAAGAATGCAGTATCATCGGC
>CAYJHS010000264.1:0-3561 GCA_964369815.1 uncultured Desulfovibrionaceae bacterium | reverse complement strand
CGAGTTCAAGTCTCGCTCCCGGTACCACAAGAATAACAAAGGCTTAGGTTGAAAAACCCTAGGCCTTTTTTCGTGGGCAAAATTGCTTTTTTCTCGTTTTATGCCGTATGTAAGTGCAGCATGATAAGGCTGCTATGGAAGGTTTGTGCCACTGGCAGCGCCTTCAAGGCTCTTCATAGCAATGCGCACCCCAACAAGTTCATTGTCTCCGTTTAAGGTCAAAGTGTCGCCTATGGAAAGTAGGCTATCTGTGCCATTAAACAGAATTTGACCATTTGGGGCAGTGCCAGTCGAAATTAAATCTGCCGAGTTAATGATCAAATTGTTAAGCTTTAAAGTGCCTTTATCAGTTAGGCTATAAGCACCGTCTATAGTTAGACTTTCTCCACCCCTAATGTTAATATTGTTATTACTCTCAAAGCTGCCATTAATAGTATTTGTGCCCATAAGCTCAAATATAGAAGTACTATCTAAAACAATGTTGCTAGCGTTCACGGTAGCATTGTCAAGCACGAGCTTGGCACTGCTATTTACATAGAGGTTGAGGGCGTCAACCTGTGCATTGTCTCCTGTAAAATTCAGAGTCACGTGACTCACATTTAAATCAGTTTCGGCTGTGCCATTGGTGGCAGCAAGGGTTCTGGTCACATCTAAATGCAACTCATTATGAAAACCGTTAATACCTTTGATGACTGCTCCGCCACTTGCAGATGTATCTAACTTAAGAGTCCCATCAACTTCTAAGTGATCCATTCCATTGGCACTTTGAAACGACACTTCGCCATTAACGGTATGGGTCAAATCATCAGAAATTCTGTAGATAGTGGTATAATTTTCATTATTTTTATCGTCCACCACATGCAAACTCTTGCTGGTAATTTCTGTAGCAGTGCCGCTGCCTTTCTTAAGGATAACGGTAATGCCACCGGTAAGCGTAGTACTCCCAATGGTCATGGTGTCCAATGTCTCCGAGCGGACATCAATATTCAAATTATAGCTGCCTAAAGCGTTTTCATTAGAGGTAGTTACTCTATCCTCCTCTGATTGTGAGCCACCCCCCAAACTTAAATTTTCTTCGTTACCGCTAATAGTAACATTACTTGCGGCTGCTACGCCCACTGAACCTATCGCCAATACGGTTGCTATGGCTAACGAGCCGAAAGTGTTTAAGAGGTGGTTTTTTTTGAGTATGGCTTTATATCTATTTATGAGGGTACCCATGGCATTTTTGCTTAAGTTCATAGTCAAACATCATATTTTTTAGTGTTTGTTAAAGAAAATTCACCAAGGTTATGTGCATAAAGTGACTAAATTTATGTATGATTACAATAAAAAAATACAAAACCCTAATGTTTTCAACGTGAGTGCATACTCAAAAAACAAGTTTATTCACATTAATTTGTCTTCCATAAAATTTGTCCTGATAAATGCTTCTATTGCTCCCTCATTACTTTTATATGTGTAAAATTGGGGATTTTGGATACTTCCTTTGACAAAAAAAATACAATTCTGTAAGGTGTAAGTACATTCATTTAGGAAATAAGTTTTAAAGTATATATTATCCATATCTACCCTGAGTGTAAGGAGTTATTCATGCAGTTATCCAAAAATGCCCTAGGCAACCTCATCAATCGTTACAAGGCCGTACTCAAAAAGTGTCATCTTTTGAATACTTTCGGCACTTTGGCCGTGGCTTCGTGTTTTGGCCTTGCTGCCCTTGGCGCTATTTGCGCTCCCATGCAGGCAGGTGTGGCACATGCGGCGGGCGGTGCGCCAGCATTTACGCCCACGCTGGACAGGGAAGAAACCAAGGCTTATTTAGGAACGCTGACTAAGGATGACGGAAGTGGCACACAAGTTCCTGTGTATACTCCCGAGCAGATTGCGAATATTTCCTCCGCCTATAGCATTGAAGTCACAGTCCCAGGGGAAGTATATTTCAAAACCTTCACCGTGCAGGAAGCTGGCAATGCTGTCACCTATGGTATTTCCCTAAAAGGTCTTCCCAATGTAGGCAATGTGGAAGACCTTATAGAAAAAGCCATTACTTCCAATGATATACCTTCTGCGCAAGGCAGTATCAACCCTTATGATAAAATTGAGCTTGTAGCACGAGTAGAAGCAAGTGGCTCTGCCCCCGATGCAAGCACCTACACCTTCAAAGTCGCAACCACCGACGCAAGCGGAGCTGTCGTCACCCTTTATTTTGCGGTGAAAAATGGCACCTCTGTACTAAAAGCAACAGGGCGAGAACAGCATACCTCCGGCACGTATACCTACAACCAAAACTTCATCGGTAATACGGCGAGCAGCGACGGCGGCGGCATGTATAATAATGCCAGTAGCGGTAATATCACCATAACCAGCCTCACCGGCGACTTTGTGGGCAATACAGCTACCGACGGCGGCGGCATGTCTAATAGCGCCACTGGTGGCAATATCACCATAACTACCCTCATCGGCGACTTTGTGGGCAATACAGTTAACAACGGCAACGGCGGCGGCATGTATAATAGCGTCTTTAGTGGTGCTACACTGGAAATAGACACCCTCACCGGCGACTTTGTGGGCAATACAGCTAGGAGCGGCGGTGGCATGAATAATAGCGCCTTTAATGGTGCTACACTGGAAATAGGTACCCTCACCGGCGACTTTGTGGGCAATACGGTTGGTGACGACGGCGGCGGCATGTCTAATAGCGCCACTGGTGGTGCTACACTGGAAATAGGTACCCTCACCGGCGACTTTGTGGGCAATACGGTTGGTGGCGACGGCGGCGGCATGTATAATAGTGCCAATGGTGGCAATATCAGCATAACTACCCTCACCGGCGACTTTGTGGGCAATACAGCTAGCAACGGCACCGGCGGCAGCATGTATAATCTTGCCAGTGGTGGCAATATCACCATAGGCACCTTCACCGGCGACGTTGTGGGCAATACAGTCATCAATGGTAATGGCGGTGGACTGCGTAACACTGCTGTACTCGACGGCACTATCACCATTGGCACCATCACCGGCGACTTTGTGGGCAACAGCGCTGTAAGTACCATTCAAAATGTTTCTGGCGGTGCTATGTATAATAATATCTCCTCTAGTGGTGGCAGCATCACCATTGGCAGCATCAGCGGTTCTTTTAGAGACAACTTTGCCATAACCGATAATGCTAGCAGGACTGCCCTAGGCGGTGCCATTTGGACCAATACACGTCTCTCCTTTAAGGCGGATGGGCAAGATTATGTAATCAGCGGCAACTATACCCAAGTGGGAAGCGCCCCTAAGGACTATAATGCCATATATATAGACGGTACCAGCCAAGGGCTTACTTTTGATTTACACAATGGCGGTTCCTATACCCTCAATGACAATGTGAAGAGCAGCAATGAGTATGCAGTGGCTATCCGTGGCAACCGTTCGGGCGACAATGTTTTTTACCTCAATAATATCTTACATAACGTCTCTCGCGTTACCCTCTCCAATGCCACCTTGAGCTTTGACGCTGTATTCCATGATAGTATCAAATATACTGGCAGCATTGGCTCTGCCGAACTTACTGTATCG
>CAYJHS010000263.1:0-3562 GCA_964369815.1 uncultured Desulfovibrionaceae bacterium | reverse complement strand
TTTCAAAAAGTTCCCTCCCCCCAGAAAAAAATCATTTTATATAATTAGGGATATTGATAAAAACTTCTCTGGTATAGGTGATGATACGTTCCATGAGCCAGGGCAATGCGAGGAGTAGGGCGATGAACATGGATACGACTTTGGGGATAAAGGTTAGGGTCATTTCTTGAATTTGCGTTGCTGCTTGAATAATGCTTACAACCACGCCTACGGTTAACCCGACGCCTAGCATGGGCAGTGCCATCATTAAGCACAGTTCAATGGCTTGTCGTCCAAAGCCAATAACGAATTCAGGGGTCATAGCTTTTCTCCTTTTTTATAGTAGGAATGAGTTTACTAGTGAACCTACGAGTAAATTCCAGCCATCTACCATAACAAAAAGTAAGAGTTTGAAGGGCATAGATACCATCATGGGGGGTAGCATCATCATCCCCATGGCTAGTAGGACACTGGAAATTACCATATCTAGCACAAGGAAGGGGATATAAATCAAAAATCCGATGGTGAAAGCTGTTTTGAGTTCGCTGATAACATAGGCTGCTGCGAGCATCATTGTAGGGACTTCTTCTTTGTTTTTAGGAGGTTCCATGCGGGAAATGGCATAGAAAACAGAAATATCTTTTTCTCGTGTGTGTTTGAACATAAAGGTGCGCAGTGGCATTTGAGCTCGGTCAAGTGCTACTCGATAGTCAATATTTTCAGCTAGGTAGGGCTGTAGCGCTGTGTCATTAATTTCTTTGCCAACGGGAAACATGATGACCACGGTCATGAAGATGGCAAGGGATGCAAGTATTTGCGTTGGAGGGAGTTGTTGTACGCCCATAGCTTGCCGTAAAAAGCTGAAAACAATGATAATGCGTGTAAAGCTTGTCACTGTGAGCATAATGGCTGGTGCTACAGAAAGGATGGTGAGCAGAAAGAGAACTTCTAGTAGGACCGTAACTTTTTCTGGAGAGGATGCACCGCCTGAGAGGGTTAGAGACATGGGGGGCATGGCTAAATCTTGGGCAGCTTCGGCTAAGGTTGGCAAGAAAAAGCCGCAAAAAGCAACAGAAATAATGAAAAATGTAGATAGAAGGGAAGGGCAAGCTTGCTTAGGTATTATTTTTTGGAGCATGTTCTGTTGTGTTGTTGCTTGCAGGTTCATTGGTGGCGTTGGGCGCAGGAGCGTCTTCTGCTTTGAACCAAGCGGCATGTTCCAAGTGTGTGTGAAAGTCCATGCTGTCTTTTTCATTGTTATCCTCAATTGTTTGCAAAAGCGTAATTTGATGCTCGGTGACGCCAAGCAGGAGCCTTTTATCTAAAAAGCGTACTACGCTTAGTCCTTTTCGTGGCCCTAGAGGCAGTTGCGCCTCTAGGCGCAAGCCATCATGAGGAAAAGCACCCGGACGAGGTATGAAGTTAAAGCGTCCATATTTGCGCAAAAGCCACACTACGCACCACAAGGCGGCTAAGAGTAAGAACAAAATACCCAAGGATTGAAAATAGCTTCCCCATGTAAAACCTGTGTCTGAAGGGAGCTTGGGGGTGGCTTGTACTTCGGCAGTGCCAATTTTTGCAGCACTTTCTTTTGCCATGTCATGTTTTGGGGTGAAAACGCTACCTTCATTGCGTTGCCTTGACATGTTCGTAGACGCCGCAGGATCCTTTTGGGCTTCTGCTTCTTGAGTCGGCACAGTGTTTTGTGCGTTAGCCAAGCTGTTTTACCCTTTCCATGGGGCTGATGATGTCCGTGAGACGTACGCCAAATTTTTCATTGATAACAACAGCTTCACCGCGGGCAACCAGCTTGCCGTTTACAAATACCTCTAAGGGTTCACCGGCGAGTTTATTCAACTCTACTACGGACCCTTGTCCTAGTTGCAAAAGTTCATTAATGAGCAAGCGTGTGCGACCTAGTTCTACGGAGACATCTAGGGGAATGTCTAAAATAAAATCTAGTTCGCGTTTTGCACCGTCCACTGTGGGGCGCTTGGCAATATCAGTCATATCTTTGAAGGTGGCGTCGCTTGCTTGCGCACTGAGAGTTTTTACCCTTTCTCTTTCGGTGCTTTCTTGCTCGTCATTGGCGAGCGCCTCTGCCCAGCGGGAGGCTAAATCGTCATCGCTGGTGGAAGCTCCGGACTTCAAGTCATCATCAGAGGGTACAGCGGGTGGGCTCGCAGCACCGCCGGCAGCTTGTGCTGCCTCAAAGGGGTCTACGGCGTCGCCATCATCTTCAGCTTCTAATTGTGCAGCCCATGCAGCGGCAAGAGCTTCTTGGTCTTGGTCGTCACTCATAGTATTTCCTTGGCTTCATAGTCTGGTTAGTCACAAATAGTCTTGCAAGGTGCTGTGTATAGCATTGCAATCGCACTCATAGATATAAAGAATTGTTATTCCACTACAAATTCAGTGAAATAAATACGCACAACGTAACTTCCGCCTAAAATTTGATTAAGGCGCGATGCCACCTCGGCTTTTAGTAAAATTTTCCCCTCTGCTGATGAAATATCGGCAAAGGTTTTGCCTGCTAATAGCACAATAACCGCATCGCGGATTTTTGGGCTTTGACTTTTAATAAGCGCAGAAACATCTTGATTTACTTCAACTTCCATGCCTAATTTTAAATAACGCTTGCCGGTTGGGTCTGATAAATTGACCACAAAAGGAGGCAGAGGAAGCACTTGTCCTGTGGAGCGTGGTAAGTTTGATTGACGCTCCACTCGGGGGTTTTCCTTTGTGCCGGCTGCTGCGCCTTCAGCATTTGCATCGGCACCTTGCTCTGTGCTTTGAGCAGGGGCTGCGTCTGGTTCTCCAGGGGTGCGCATGAAAAACCACCAATAAGCTCCACCACCGCCAGCAGCGATAATGATTAATAAAATCAAGAAGATGATAAGGAATTTCTTGAAGCCGGACTTCTTTGGAGGGGCTTCACCCTCTGGAAGTTCTTTCTTCTTGTCATCCGCCATAATCTTCTCCTTTCAAAAAAATGACTTTTTTTGCTACTATGCTATAATCTTGCATAAAGTATACCAGAATGTAAAAAATAATCAATGTAAAAGTAAGAGTGCTCCGTAATTTCCGGAAAGCATGTTTTTATGCCCTTGAGCCAAAAATATCTGTGCCTACACGCACAAGCGTGGCACCTTCGAGGATGGCGGCCTCTAAGTCACCGGACATGCCCATGGATAAGTGGGGTAGAGTGCGGCCAAAGGATAGCTCTAGCTCTTCCTTTAAGCGTCGCAAAAGGGCAAAGTGTGGTCTAGCGGCAAGGCCTGCGTCAAAAACGGGAGGTACACACATAAGGCCTTGTAGTTTTAAATTTTCACATTGCATGATGTGTTCTGCAAGGCGAGCCAGCTCTTGCCGGCTTATGCCAGACTTTTGCGATTCTTCACCCACATTAACTTGGATAAGAATATCTTGCTGAATTTTTTTCTGTGCTGCGGCAACATTGAGGAGCTGTGCAAGTTTTATGGAGTCTACGGAATGCAAAAGGCTAAAGCGTCCCACAACGTCCTTAGCTTTGCGACTTTGAATGTGGCCAACAAAATGCCATTGTACTTGAGTATTTAGTGTT
>CAYJHS010000262.1:0-3583 GCA_964369815.1 uncultured Desulfovibrionaceae bacterium | reverse complement strand
CCATAACGCACACTCCTTACGGCTTATGCCCGCATAAAATGTATACGAGCAAAGGTTGCAAGAGCTAAAGCCATACTTGCTGTAACACCACAAACAAGCACTAAGGCCGAAGCTTTTAACATGACAAACGCAATATACAAAATAAAGGCTGCTACAATGAGCCTTATACTCGAGCTGAGTAACAAAAGGAAAAGATGTCCCCTTTGTTTATCTTTAGCTGTTGTAAGGGAAAAACCTAGCACTTGTCCAGAAATTCCAAAAAAAATAGGTGCAAAAATAACAACACCTAACGCAAAACTTATGCCCTGTACTGTCCAAGGCAATATTAAAAGGCCGACACATAAAGACAAAATGACAAAAATAACTTGTGCTGTCAGCATGTGCCGCACAAGGGAATGATGAAAACCCCTGCGCCATAAAAATGCCTCTACAGCATGAAAAATTTTATGTACAATGTTGGCATTTTTTATCTCAGTCGTCATTGCCAATTCCGTTATTTTTGCCTTTATCTTCTTTTAGAGAATCTTTTTCTCTATTGGGTCCACCATACCTAGGTGAGTTTTCTTTGGCTTGTTGCATTTTTCGCAATAGCAGTTGTGTATCTCTATACACATTTAAAAAACCTGCTATAATGCCAATCCCTAGAAATATGAGCTTCATCCAAGGATTCGTGTCAAAAAGTAAGTCAAGTCCATAACCCATGGCAAAGCCAACTGCGGGGCCGCTGACCATGTGCAGGCCAATAGTTCCTGCTGTGGCAAAGACTTCAAAGTTTTCGCTTTTCTTTTTAAACCTTTGGCCTAAGCCCATATAACTTCCTTATGTCAAGCTCAATTCTTTTAGCATGGTGCAGAGTAATGGTCAATGTTTTTCCTTGAGAATTTTTTAACAAAGTCATTTTTTAAGGTGAAGCACAGCGCAACTTTCCACATGCGGTGTGTGAGGAAAAAAATCAAAAGGAATAAGCTTTTCTAAACAATATGACTGCTTAAGTAATCCTAAATCTCTGGCAAGGGTTGCTGGATTACAAGAAATATAGATGATGTACGGTGCCTGACATCGCAAAATTTGTGCGACAATATCAGGATGTAATCCTGCCCTTGGGGGGTCTAGTAAAATGAGTGTGGGTTGCGGCCAACCTTTTATGACTTTTTTGGCATCACCCGCCACATAGTGATAATGCTTAAAGCCGGCATGTACTGCATTTTCTTTTGCCATATCAATGGCTTTGGGGTTGATTTCCACGCCATAGACTTTGTGTGCTAAGGGTGCAAGGCCAAGGCCGGGGGCTCCCACGCCGCAATATACATCCCATAGACAAGGTTTTTCAAAATTACCTAAGGCAGATGCCGCTGCTGAATAGACTGTTTTTGCTAAAATTTCCGCCGCCGCCGTATTTATTTGAAAAAATGCATCGTGCCCCAAGCGATATTCCGTATTGCAAAGGCGCTCATGTAAGGTGTGCGAGCCAAGGCTCCATGCGATATGCTCGCCTTCGGCAATCATAGCTTGACTGCGACGTTCTGCGTGTACAAATCCCATAATTTCGCCATGAGCGTGTAATAGTTGCCGCCCTAATTCCTTGATCTGTGCTGTTTGTGCAGCATTGGCAGAGGATGTGATGAGGGTGACGTGAGCTTTGCCGTCGTGGCTTATGCGCAGGACAGCATGACGTAAGATGCCGTTAGGGGAGGAATTTTCATGCCAAGCTTGTAAAAAAGCATCTTCACAAAGTTGCTTTAAGGTATTGACTATGCGCAAGCAATTTTCCGGCATAAGTCTACATTGCGGTACAGAAATAATAGCGTGAGATGCTTTTGCCCTTAAGCCTAATAGCAAGGCATGCTTATCTGCGCTGTGCCCAAAAGCAAATTCCATTTTATTACGGTATTCCCATTCTGCCGGAGAAGGTATAATTGCTTGAACATGACATAACTCTTCCTCAGGAAGCTTGGCAATGCGACTTAAGGCCTCACGCACAATCTGTTCTTTCCAATAAAGCTGTGTAGAGTAAGGAAGATTTTGTAAAGTACACCCGCCACAGTGCGCATGATGAGGGCAAGGAGCAGGGCGTTCCTGTGGCGCATTATCCAGCACTTCCAAGCACGTGGCTTCGGCAAAGGATTTTTTGCTTTTAAGGATTTTTGCCCGTACAGTCTGTCCAGGAAGAGCGTCGCTCACAAAAATAACACCGCCATGAAGTGGTGTGGCGCTATGTGTGGCGTCTGCGAGGACCCTGCCCACGGCACGTCCATCATGACTTAAGGAGGTGAGAGCTACTGTGCAAATGTTTTCATGCATAGCTTACTTCTTTCTTTGTGTCATGTGGTAAACTCTGGGTATCATATACATAAGCGCAATTTCGTTGTTTTTGGGCATATATTGTGTCGCCACAATGACGTTGCCCAAATTCCATAAAAGACCCTGCCCCTTTTCGCCAGCAGTGGGAGGGCCAAAGCGCTGAGCGACCATTTTTTGAATAAGCTCAGCGTCGGCGTCACTCTTGGCGGGGTAGTCAATTTTAAGAAAGCCCAGTTCCTGCGTGGCTATATTGTTTTGTGCACTACCTTGCCCTCCATAGCATACAGCCATCTGTTTTGCACCGGGCACACTTTTACTTAAGTCGTAGACATCACATATTAAGTCTTTATCTTCACGGGTGGGAGTTACCTTAGAAACAGATAATGCCGCACGCATAGCTGCACGAGTGATGCTTTTTTCGCCGCCAAGATCTGCACCAAAAAGCGTTACCTTTGGCATTTTTCCACTAAAATGTTCTTTGGCCATGTCATAAAGCTCTTCTTGTGCCGCAGTGTTTCCGGCCATGGCCGCTCCATATAGTAGCAAAGTAGCTCGAGCAATGTTTTTGGGCACAGCCCTTCCTGTATTATAAAAATGGCCAAGCCGAGCCTGCGCCGCAACACTTTGACCAGCTGCCGCAAGACTGTACCACGTTATAGCTTGCTTTTCATCAGCAACGACACCTTCGCCATTTTCATAAAGAACGCCAAGAGCATATTGAGCGTCGTGTTGGCCTTGGTCTGCAGCCTTACGAAACCATGATGCCGCAGTGTCGGGACGTCTTTTATTTTGTGCATCTCCTCGTCCATGTATCAACATACGCCCGAGATGATACATGCCGTCTCGATGCCCAAGGTCGGCTGCTCTACGAAACCATGTTAAAGCCTCTTTAGTATTTACAGGTATTTGCGCTGCAGAATGGCCTTTGTCTTGTAATAAACCAAGGGCCACCATAGTCGGAGCGTGATTATCATTAGCAAGCTTTTGCCAAACATCTAAAGCATCTTGGAACTTACCTTGCGAAAAACTCTGTGCTGCCTGCAAGTATACTTTATCCATGTCAGCTTGAGCCGGCTTAGCAGGAGGAGTGGGCGCCGTTGGGGTATTTGCAGGGGATGCTGGCAAGCCCGCAGGTGCTGGTTGTGGAATAAAGGGCGTAGACGTCTGTTGTGGGGGGGGCGCTACAGGCTGAGGAGTTGTAGGCGGAACATTTGACGTGGGGGCGGTGGGCCTTTGTGCAGGCGGCGCCGCTGGACTAGGTGCTGTTTGGTTAATATTTTGA
>CAYJHS010000261.1:0-3609 GCA_964369815.1 uncultured Desulfovibrionaceae bacterium | reverse complement strand
ATATTTTTGTCAACGCCCCCAGCACTACGCCACAATATAAAAGCAATAAAGTCCTTAGCTTGAAAAAGCTTATGCACGCCCGCCTACCAAAACATATCTACGCCCTGCTCCAGACCGCCGGAGACATTGCCGACAGTCAAAACACCACAGCCTATGTGGTGGGTGGCTTTGTACGAGATGTCCTCCTCGAACGTAAAAACTTTGACATTGATATCGTGGTTGAAGGCAATGGTATCGACTATGCCCGAACACTGGCAAAGCACCTCGGGGGACGCATGCGTGCCCACCAAAAATTCCACACCGCCGTCGTTATTTTCACCGACGAAAACGGCGAGGAAATTCGCATCGACATAACCACTGCACGCCTAGAATATTATAAATATCCTGCAGCAATCCCTACAGTGGAAATTTCTTCTATCAAACTTGATCTGTTCCGTAGGGACTTTACCATCAACACCCTTGGTATCCATCTTGCCAAGGACGTTTTTGGGCAACTAGTAGATTTCTTTGGTGGACAAAGAGACATTCACGACAAGCGCATTCGCGTCCTGCATACCCTAAGCTTTGTAGACGACCCCTCTCGTTGCCTACGTGCTGTACGCTTTGAACAGCGTTACAATTTCAAGCTCGACCCCAAGGCCGAACAGCTTATCAAAAACGCACTCGCCCTTAAACTTATGGACAAACTCACTGGAGCAATGCTTTACCACGAAATGCGTAGTATTTTTGAAGAAGCTATCCCGCTTCTAGTCCTCACACGCCTAAATGATCTCAACATTCTCCCTGCTATCCACCCAAAACTACAACTCAATACCCAACGCATGGATTTTTTTGTGGCACTCAAAAAAATGCTCGACTGGTACCGCCTACTGTACTTCACCGATGCCCCCAAAACATGGCAACTCTGCATGCTCGGCCTATGCCACCGCCTCAATTATAAACAAAGCGCCGACATCCTCCAGCGCCTTGGCATACCACTCATACAACAGGAAGAAATACTCCTCCTCAGAGAGCACATCCGAGCCCTACGCCCACAAATAAAACACTGGCAAAGCTACAATAAAAAAATCAGCGTCCTGTGCGAACTCCTCTCCACCGCTCCCTTAGAAGCGCTACTCTTTATGATGGCTCGTAGCCAATCCGAAGATTTTCGCAAAGTCCTCTCACGCTACATCACTACTTGGCGCAACGAAAAAATCGAGATTTCAGGCAAAGACCTCTTAAACGAAAATATAACAACACAATGCAATATTCCACCCGGCCCGCTCTTCGGTAAAATCCTACGTGCAGTCAAAGCCGCCAAACTCGACGGCCTTGCCCCTACCCGCGAAAGCCAACTGGAACTCGCCAAAAAAGTTTGCGAAAAAATTATGAAAAAAAACAAGAAAGATAAAAAGATAAAAAAGTTTTAATTTTTTGGGGGAAACTTTTGTGAACAAAAGTTTCCCCCAAACCCCCTTCAAAAAACTTTCAATGCGATAACACACCGTCTTCAAAGGATATATCTTGCCGCAACGCAGTCTGCGATTATTTATACTGTAATTTCATGTGTAACAAACTTCCCTACAATCTGATAATAAAGCTTTTCACTAAAATAGTATAAAAATACGATTGGTATCGATGCAATTGATGCCAGTATTTTCATACGATTCCAATGAAAAGAACAAATAAAAAAATATATTCATTCTTACTCTAAGCGATGCAATAATTGTATTTTATAATTCACAGCAACACGTACGTTTATCGTTAACAAAGCTCATACAAATTTGAATTAGCAACAGGACGCAGGGCAACACCGTGCCCCCCGACGCTGTGCCGCATGAAAAGACCTTGGCTTTTCATGCCCCGTAGGGGATCATTTGCGTAGCAAATAGCCCCGGAGGGACAGGCCACAGCGGAAGGGAAAATAGCGGGGAGGCGGGATGCAAGGGCGGCCAGGGGGTGCAGCCCCCTTGAGCCCTTGCCCTCACCTGAAGTGATAAAAATCAAGACAAGGGCGAAAACTCTCATAAATCCCCTTGCCCTCACCGGAGGTGACAAGAATCAAGACAAGGGCGAAAACTCTCATAAATCCCCTTGCCCTCACCGGAAGTGATAAAAATCAAGACAAGGGCGAAAACTCTCATAAATCCCCTTGCCCTCACCGGAGGTGACAAGAATCAAGACAAGAACGAAAACTCTCATAAATCCCCTTGCCCTCACCGGAGGTGACAAGAATATTGTAGTTATTTATATTGTAAGCAAGGGCGAAAACTCTCATAAATCCCCTGCCTCACCGCAGGTGACAAAAAAAGCCCCATACATCGCTGTACAGGGCTTCCATATCTACAAAATAAAAAACTAACTTGCGCTACCATCCACATCCAAAATGCGCCCCTGTAGCCACATATAAGTATCAATCTCATGCCCAACTTCAGGTACATAATCCTTAAGCAACGGCGCTGGTACATATAACATAATATGCAAAGGCTCCCGCTGTGGCATGGGAAAATCAAGACGCAACATGGTTATCTCAAGCTTATCCAAAGTGCATGTATTTTTTTCTACAACAATACCACGTGCTTCATACTCACCAAAAGAACGTCCGGGGCGAATAAGGTGCTTACCAGCAAGATTTACCTTAAGCGTTGGCACATCAAGACGGCTCTTATCGGGATGCTCAGCAAGCCAACTTTCTACATGCGCCTCATAAATAGGCCCTTGAGTAATGGTCATTTCATCAAGCAGTGCTCGACGAATACCCAAAGCAAGCCCAGAAAGCAAAAATGTGTGCGTCACTCCGGGGGTTAAGTCGCTTTTATCCCTAAAGTAAAGTGGGTTATAAAACCATAGAGGCTTCTGATCTGGCACAACAGTCACTGCAACATTGGCCTCCACACCGGATTCCCACGGAGCCACAGAATGCACTTCAAAGTCGTTATTATACCCTTCCATAAAAGGGGTCATCGTCTTGGGCTTAAGCTTTTCCTTATCTTCATCTCTGCTATTCATCGCTGTTTCAAAAACAGCCCCAGCGCGCAGTGGCTGATCTTGAGGCCATACCAACAACATAGTTTCTGTTTCGCCTTTGCTACCCGTCCAACTTGGTCGAGATGCCCCAGAATGTATCAATGTACCAAGAACTTGTGGCAATATCGCATTGGGATTCCCAAGAAGCACTGTCCACGGCTGACGCAGAGTCTCAGCGTGCTCCCTATTGTCAAACTCATCAAAGCTCGCTCCTGTCTCTGGCGTACTTTGTTTTTTTTGTTTATCTTTTTCTGCTGTTATAGTTTTTTTCTTAGCCATAGCGCACCCTTCATTTTTATATATAAATTTCTTGAGCCAAAAAAAATCTTGACCCCACGAGAAATTTTGTTTAGCAATTGCAACACACAAAGAGAACATATTTCACGCAGAAAGTATAGTATTTTTTTGGACACTAAAGGCTTATAAAAAAATTATCTCTTACTTTCATTTTGATTGACAAAGGCACGTAAAGGGGCTATACATCCGCCTTCGTTGACCTGTAGGAAAATCTTGGGTCCCCCCAAGCAATGAATAATTACAATAAATCTGCAGGAAAACGTGGCTAACCATAAATCAGCCGTAAAACGTCACAAGCAAAGC
>CAYJHS010000260.1:0-3614 GCA_964369815.1 uncultured Desulfovibrionaceae bacterium | reverse complement strand
TGCTCTGCAGGATTAACAATAAAAATGTCGTCAAGTTTATTGCGTAAATTCCCCACAAAAGTATGTACAAGCTCCATAGCCGTACTTTCTTGACCGGGGATACTGCCAATAATGCACGAATAAAACATAACTGTTTTTCCTGCTTTATGTGCCTGACGCATTTGTGCAATAATCCCTTCTGCCCTATCACGAATTTCTACTTCGGTAAGCTTACGCACGTCACGAGCACGAGCCTTCGCCTTTACCTGATATTGTCCTGCATCATCTACCCAATAACATACAATATCACGAGTAAAAAGCTGTGAGGTTTTAGTCAAGATTTCTGCATGCCTTTGGCCTTTAGCAAGAATAATATCCGCTTCTTTCCATGCTCTGGCAAAAGCTACATTCGTACGATATAAATTCAAACGCTCCCGCGTGCCATCTTGAATAATGAGCATTGAAGATTGACGTAAATAATTTAATAAATTGTTTTTACTAATATTTTGATCTTGAATAATACTCGTACCCGAAAGCAGTTCTTCCAAAACGCTGTCACACTCAACATCACTAATGCTAGGTGAATAAAAATAAAAGCCTGTTTTAAAGGCAATGATTATTTTATGCCCCATACGTTGTAAACGGCGCAACATTGCCATATCAAAAACAAAACCGCCGGTTGTATCAGGCAAAAATAAAATGGTTTTTGCATCATCATTTTCATTACCAAGTAAAGTCAGTAAGGGATCAAGTGACACTGCATTTTTTTCAAAAAGCTCCTCCCACTCCAGTGGAGAAGGCGGAGCATGCATAATTTGCCGTGAAGAAGCGGAAAGATACATAAGCCGTGTGAGTTCAATAGTATTGAGTTCATCACGCAAATAGGAAAGATTCGTAGAGCACGTAAAGTTTTGTGGGCTTTTAAACAAAGCCTGTTGCAAAGCCTGAGAGGTAAAAATTTCTAAAGCGCGTACATTAGCATTACGTTTAAGCTCTCTCCACGGGTCTTCAATGCCCGTTTGTGTAGCCATAAGGTTTGTCATGCGCTTCATAAAGCGTGAAGGCAAAATATTATTACCTTTTAAGAGTTGGCGATAACGAGCACGGCACAAGGCAAGAATACGTTTTTTTTCCATTGGGGGCAGATGAAAAGAATGAATAATAGCCACAATGGTACGCCACCCACGCCAATATTCTTTGTGCAAATCTTTACTAAGCTTTAAATCATCTTTCCATTGTTGTTCATATATAAGCTTAAAGGTGGCATCAGAACAGGGAACATAGATTTCATTTTTTTCCAAAGCTACCATGAAAGCTATTTGCTCAGGCGAGGCAATAATTTGCTTATTCATATGATAGGCATAGTTATTTTCTATCATAAAGTTATATAGCCACGCATCAAAATAAATATTTTGATGTAGCTGTACCTGACGATTATTTTCTATTTTCGGTAATGTATTCATGTGAGTATATCCCTTTTTTACTAGCTATTGCAAGCCATGAATAAAACCACGCTCCCGTAAAGGAGTAAAATAACGTTCATCACTAAGCTGTATAAAATGTACAGCTTCCGGCATAGAAAAAATCTCTATGACATCACTAGTTTCTAGAGGATGACTTTCTTGCCCATCAATAGTGACAAAGGTTTCGGTAGAACTTTGATTTAATGTTATGCGCACAGGCATGGTGTGCGGTAAAACCATAGCAGGAAAATTGGAAAGATAAGGACAAATGGCTGTTACGACTATACTGTTATTGGCAGGATGCACTAGCGGCCCCCCTGCTGATACGGCATATCCCGTGGATCCCACAGGAGAAGAAATAATAATACCATCGGCACGAAGCCTGCTTATCAGCTCAGAATCTACACGTACATCTAAAGAAATAACCCGTGAAAGAGCACCCCTATTAATGACTACATCATTGACAGCATTGCCAGAATAAACAACGGCATCATTACGATACACCCGCCAACCTAAAGCCAAGCGCTTAGCAATGGTATATTTGCCACTAAGCACATCAGGGAGAGCTTTTTGCCAGTCACCACTCTCAATATTTGTCAAAAACCCCACACGTCCAAAGTTTATTCCCACAAGAGGAATAGGCTGTTCCACAAAAATACGCGCCAAGGCAAGCATGGTGCCATCACCACCAAGAACAATGGCTAAATCTAAACCAAGTTGCTTTAATTCATGAGCATTTGTAAGATTATTTGGAGTAAAAACTTCATGTCCTAAGTTTTTAAGCCATGTACACATTTCCTCGGCAACGTTCGAAGCGCTGGTGCTGTTCTTTTTTGTCAACACGAGGATACGCAGGGGAGATTGATGGGATGAGTGTAAATTTTCCATTTGGTAATTTTACTGCAAAAGTATGCAAAGTTCAAGGAATTATCAACAGAGTTTTTTGCATTTTCTGTACTACTTGACGTACCAGTAATAATTATTATTTATAAAATAGTTCTTTATTTTAGAAGGTCATTTAGGTGAAGTATGAAGAATTCTCAAAAAATTATTATGTTACTATTTATTTTAACTCTTGCAGCTTTAGCTTCTCTTGCTTTAGCGACACAAACACCTCAAACACAAAATGATCAGTCTCTCCAGCAGAAACTATCAAAAGGAAGAAACATGCAATACAACACTTTAACTAAAGAAGAAGAACATATAATTGTCCATAAAGGTACAGAACGGCCCTATACAGGAAAGTACCTAAATAACAAAGAAACAGGCTTATATACTTGTCGTCGATGCGACGCCCCTTTGTATAACTCCAAAGCCAAATTTAACTCAAATTGTGGTTGGCCAAGCTTTGACGACTCAGTGGCCGGAGCTGTGCTAAGAGTACCGGATGCGGATGGCTCACGTACAGAAATTGTCTGTGCTAATTGCGGTGCTCATCTGGGGCATGTATTTGAAGGTGAAGGTTTCACTGCCAAGAATACAAGGCACTGTGTTAATTCCCTTTCCATTAACTTTATCCCGCAAAAGTACTCCCTCTCAGTGGCATTTTTTGGCGGCGGTTGTTTTTGGGGCGTTGAAGATGGCTTTGCCAAGCTGCCCGGCGTAGCCAATGTTGTTTCCGGTTATATGGGTGGAAAAACAAATTTTCCCACCTATGAAGCTGTTTCTACCGGCGATACAGACCACGCAGAAGTGGTAAAAGTAGAATTTGACCCAAGCAAAACAGATTTTGAAACCTTAGCACGTTTTTTCTTTGAAATTCATGACCCAACCCAAGTAAATAGGCAAGGCGTGGATGTGGGTTCACAATATCGTTCTGTAATTTTTTATGCCGATGAAGAGCAAAAAAAGACTTCGGAAAAACTGATTAACATCCTTAAAGAAAAAGGATATAAAGTAGCAACGGAACTTACTGCTGCGCCAGCATTTTTTGCCGCAGAAGACTATCATCAAAATTTTACACAGCGCACTGGGCGTGGCGGGTGCCATCTTCCCGTAAAGCGTTTCGATAGTTAATATTTGTAATCAAACATAAAGAACTACTGCATACTCCATGATGTTTAATTGTGGAGTATGCTTTTTTTATAAGTAAGAATCCACCAGCATAGCTGGTGGTTTTTCTTATGCGCCTGTAAGGCTCTCCTGCCAGCTGCCCCCTAGCAGGGGCGTTTT
>CAYJHS010000259.1:0-3616 GCA_964369815.1 uncultured Desulfovibrionaceae bacterium | reverse complement strand
TCCGTATCAAAGGGGAGCTCAATGCCCAAAGTAAGGCGGGATTTTGGACGAGAAATGCACAAGTCTTAAAATGCACCGCTTTCAATCATAGACAGCACTTCATTTTTGTAGCGTTCGGGGCGGATAAAGTCGGGGTTTTGTTCTATATGTTCTTTAAGCCAAGGCAAGTATTTGGACATTTTGAAAAAATAATTTTTTTCACTAATAAATTCCGGCTTGTTTTGATGCTGCGGGCACAGGCCGTTTTCCAGCTCTTTTTCTGTATAAAAACGCTCGCATCCATAGCAATAGTGTCCGCCAAATTCACAAAAGTATATATCACCGGCATCATAAACTCTTTGCATAAATTTTTGCACACAAGCTTTATGCTTTTCATCGGTAGTACGGATGAACTTATCATTGGCAATGCGTAAATCTTTCCATAGCTGTTGAAATTGTCCACTAATACTGTCTACAAAGGCTTGTGGGTCAAGGCCGGCTTTTTCCGCTGCTTGCACAATTTTATCCCCATGTTCGTCAGTACCGGTGAGAAAAAGTGTCTTTTCTCCAAGGCACTTATGAAAACGCATGAGGGAGTCCGCCACAAGGGTGGTGTAGGCATGTCCAAGGTGTGGCTTGGCATTGACATAATAAATAGGGGTTGTGATATAAAATGATGACACGGTACTATCCTTTTTTTATAACTATTTTTTTTGCGGTGCGAGACCAAAAATGCCACCACCGTCTTCGGTTTCGTTGTCTATTTCTGTGTCTTGCTCGGCGACATCTTTTGCTTCTTCCTGCTCGTCCGCCGCTTCTACTTTTGGCACAGTAATGGGATGCTTGCCGTGCAGGGCGTAGGGGTCTTCTGTGTAGGCATAGGCATCATCTTCAAGGTTATCAAGGGTGACCACAAGTAAACCATCGTTAGGGTCAAAGGCTTTTTTGTTCTTGGCTGGCGCTTGCGTGGAGGCGGGTTCATCGGGGCGCTGAGGATTAACGGCTTGCCATTCTTCCAGCGGCATTTCCAGCTCTTCGTTATTTTCGTTGAGCACCACCACGGCATGGCGGAACATATTGGAACGCAAGACTTTTAAAGGCCCCATGGTTGTCTGATATTTTTTGCCAATTTTAGGGCATTGGTTATGGAAATTGTCATAATTTTCTTGCTCAAAGGATAAGCAACAGAGGAGGCGTCCGCAAATGCCTGAAATTTTAGCAGGATTAAGGAAAAGGCTTTGTTCCTTAGCCATGCGAATAGTCACCGGTGCAAATTTGCGTAAATAGCGGCGACAACAGCACACCATGCCGCAAGATCCAACAGCTCCCACCATTTGCGTCTCGTGACGCACGCCAATTTGACGTAGTTCAATGCGACTGCGATATTCTCTCACAAGGTCTTTGACTAACTCACGAAAATCAATGCGTGACGGTGCAGTAAAATAGAAAATATACTTACTGCGGTCAAAAAATTCCTCCACATCTACAAGCTTCATGTCTAGTTTGCGTTGCACAATGCAATTTTTACAATATACAAAAGCTTGTTCAATAATTTTGGTGTTATCAAGTGCCGTTTGACAGTCTTCTGCCGAAGCCATACGCACAATGGGCGAGAGCTCCATACCGTGCATTTCTAATGGCACCGTTTCTAGCAAAATATCTACATGGCCAAAGCCAATTCCCTGCTCTGTCTGCACAATAACAGCATTGCCCTGAGAGAGGGCAATGTCCGAGGTAAAATAATATAGTTGCCCATTGGGGCGAAAGCGAATTCCAACAATCATATATATGCCTTGTAAATGCAGGTGCATTTTTATAAAAGGTAAGGAATAGCTCATCTAATAAAACTTTCAGGCTCTAACAAGCAAGGCAGTTTTTCTAAGGCTACATAATACATAAATATATATGTGTGCTTAGTCTGGTAAGTCTGCCAGAGTTAGAGGGTAAAAAGGTATTCAATGAGCATTCCGTAAATGTTTAACTTTGTAAGCCCTCTATTCTTAGTCAGTTTTTGTGTTCTGTCAATAAAAGAGCGTAGGGGGGAGCTATTTAACTGCAGTGTGCTCATCTCATGTGCTTTTGCAAAAGCCCCCTCTAATGACAAAGAACTATCGTCAGCCGCGAGTCTACGCAATCTGTTTACAAATATAATTTTATGGGCGAGAGCACTTGTGTATCTTATCCCCCCCTAAACTTTTTTCATAGATTGACGATGTAGTAGTAATACACACTAAAGTTTAAAGAGTTTAAGGAGTTTTTATGAAAGTAGCGGGAAAGATTCTTTTGCCCATGTGTAGCATCATCCTTTTGGGAATGGTTTTCATTGCTTACATTACTTACAGCATGAGTTCGCAAAGTATGAATGCAGCGCAACAAGAGTTGAATGTTATGGCGGTAAATAATACCATTTCTGAGTTGAATGGTATTAATGAGTTCAATGTCTTAAATGCTATTTCTCTTTCGCAACCGGGGCTTTTACAGCCCTATCTTGCGGGCACGCCTGAAGAAGTGCAAGCTACCACCCAAGGTGCCATTGATCGTATTGTAAATATGCGTAAAACATATAGTTATGCTATGCTTGGCATTATCAATACCAAGGGTATTACCTTGCGCCATACCGAAACAGATATGATTGGCAAGGATTTTTCCAGCGACTATATGTTTACCAATGCCATGAAAGGGCATGTTACTGCCGGCGCACCCTTTTTATTCAAAGACCGTGTGGTATATGCGGTGTCTTCTCCTGTGTATAAAACAGGTACCAAGGACATCATTGGTGTAGTCTTTAACGTCACCTATCTTGATGATTCCTTTAGCAAAAGAATTCCGCTTGGGAAGAAAGGCTCCTTCATGGTGGCCGACAGAAATGGTATGGTTTTTCTCAGCAATAACCCGTCCAACGTACTTAAATTGCAGTTGAGTAATACCCCTTGGGGACAAAAAATCATGCAAAATAAGTCTGGCAATCTTAACTTTGATTTAAACGGTGAAGCAAAATTTGCCTACTTTAACGAACAAAAAGACACCGGATGGATTGCTGTTGCTGCTCTTGACGTAGCAGAAGCCAATGCCTCAAGCCTTAGCATTGGGCAAAGAATTTTTGCTATTGCTGCCATTGTCACTTTAATCATTGTGCTTGTGACAGGTTTTTGCGTCTTTAAAATTCGTAAATCCTTAGTAGCGTCTATGAACTTTGCTCAAGACATTGCCGATGGCAAACTGGATGCAGAAATCAAGAGCAACAGTAAGGATGAAATCGGTATGCTGGTGGAATCATTGCAAAATATTGCACGAGTCTTGCGCAGTATCATTGATGAGTACAATCAGCTTGGACTTGATGTGAAGGGTGGCGATCTTCTTGCCAAAACTGACGCACAAAAATTCAAAGGCGATTTTGCCAGCTTGATTCATGGCACCAATGCCATTATTGAAAAATATGTTACTGTTATTGATAATATTCCTTCCCCTGTGGTGGTGCTAGATAATACATTGAAAGCAAAATATGTAAACAAGGCAGGCGTAGCACTTGCCGGCTCAAGTTACCGCGATAAAGCGTGCCGTGAGGTGTTTAATCGTGAAGCTGACTCCACCCCCAGCGACGGCTTGCAAACAGCCTTTGCCACTAAGCAGCCTCAAG
>CAYJHS010000258.1:0-3629 GCA_964369815.1 uncultured Desulfovibrionaceae bacterium | reverse complement strand
TTCGTGCCATGGTGGATGCAAAAGAAGTTTCAAAATTAACATTCTTACTCTTAAAAAACAACGAACACGCATTAACCATTAAAGAAGTATTTTTTTTAGGTACAAAAGGAGGAGGAGAATTTTTTGGAAAAGTGGGCAGTTTTGAGCCAGAATATGAGTTTGATGCTATAGTTATTGACGACGAACAAATGAAACATCCGCGAAAAATGGATCTTTTTCAACGCCTTGAAAGAATTATATACTTAAGTAGTAGTAAACACATTGTAGCAAAATTTGTAAAAGGAAAAAGGCTATTTTAAGACTTTACGTCATAAGTTAAACTACATAAACACTATAGACCTTACATTATATGTAACCAAAGACTCCTAGACTATGTACATATGCAGGCTAAAATCACAAACTAACTGCCATACCTCATCCGTGAAATAAGGTGCAAGGACATATGAAAAATATTTGGTTAGTATTCTTTTCATACTTTAGCACACATTTTTTTTTGAAATATAAGCGAGTCTTTATTATATGGGGCGTTTCCTTTTTCGATAATATTAATTAAAAACACATCTAATGAATTGAAAATAGATTTAAAACGAGTACTTAATTTTATTGGCGAAGTAGAAAGCATTTTTAAATAGGCATCATCATCATTATCAAGTTCAATAACTTTTTTTATTACTGCATTAAAGTCATTGTTATAATCTGTGCAGTTTATAAACGCTTTTGTATTAAAATCTTTATAAACCATTGGGTTTCCCCAATAGATAGGGATGGACTGTGACTTCAATGGATGAATTATTTTCTCTGTTGTGTATCCATTAGAAGATGAATTTTCAAAAGCTATAGTAAATTTGTATTCTTGCAACAAATCAAGCTTGCCTTTACTCCAATCACCTTCTCTTGGCTCAAAATCAATATCAATATTATGGCAGACTTTACCTGGGGCATCAACATGCTTATATTTAGAAATTTTTTCAAAAAATTCTTGCCGTAAGCGAGCCCCTTCGCCTTTACTTGCGTTGGAATAAATAAAGTTACAAAATTTTCTTTGTGCCAATTTTATATCTACTTTTTTCTTTGGTATATTGCTAGAAGGTTGTCGTCTGTAGTAGCGGTCTCCATAAGATATAAAATCAAAACCAATGCCATAGTCACATTCATTAAAATTTGGTATAATATTTTCGCCAGTAGTAAAAATTTTAACGCAGTTTGTATAGTTTTTATGTTCGCTACCAAAACAAGAGTAAAAAAGAAAATCTGGATTTTCTGAAATTTCAACAGTATAGTATGTTGTTAAAATTTTCATTAAAAAGCTTTTATGCACGTCAAATTTAGGCCAAAAATCACAAAATCCTATTTTTATAACATCTTTACGCTTAACCCTATACTTTAAGCACTTACTTTGGCTAAACATTCTTCCTAACTTTTCTAACATATTAACCCATCGATATTTTTTAAAATCATGCTTATATATAAAATAATTATTGAATCTTAATACCAAAATTTTAAATAATGGTAAACTGTATTTTCTAAACAAGTCTCACCCCACATACTCAAGGCAAAACTAAAGGTTTCACCGTATAATACACTGCCCACAAACATGACTCCCCTGATAGGTACAGCAGCTTACCATCACTTCAAACCGTGCTGTTAGAAAACGACTATATTATTGTCACTAAATCAAAAAATTTTCCACATTGCTCATAGCTATACAACTTTATGTTTTTATTTATAACTAATCTATATTATTAAATTATTTAAAAACCTGCAAACCATAAAAATGCATCAAAAAACACATTATCGCAAAAAATTCGCAAAAAAAATGTTGACAAGTACGCACTGAATCCTTATCTATTCGCTACGCAATTGAGCGTGTGAACACTTTTATTTTGAGTGTTCCTAGTTTTGCAAACCTTTTATTTTAATATAAATGGTTTGAGGGTCTTAGAAGTAAGCTTTTACAGATGCGGTGTTGTATGTTTCTCTGCTCTTGGCTTCATTTTCACGACCTGAGGCTTGCCCTCGTCGTTCGGTTTCTTTCATTTCCGTACGCTTTATTCCTTTCTTTCATGGTACGACTTAACTTTATAAGTCGCGAGTCTGTGTATCGGTTGCATTTTTGCACCGTCATTTTCTGCACGTTTTTTATCCTCTAAAAAAAAGGAAATTCCCATGGCTGACATTTCTTTACAAAAGCCTATTGCTGGTCAAACCACTACCGTTACCCCCCAAGCGAATGATCGCTTGGTTCTCAAGTTTGATTCCGGCGATGCAACATTAAAACGCGATGGAAACTCTCTTGTTATGTCCTTTGAAGACGGTTCTGCGCTTAACCTTACCGACTTCTATGTAGCTTACACCTCCGAAAACATGCCTACCTTCATTGTTGGCGATGCAGAAATTGGCGGCGAAGCCTTTTTTGCCAACTTAGATGAAGAACTTATGCCTGCTGCTGGTCCCACCGGAACTACGGCTCAAGGCTCCGGTTCCACGGTGGATACTATTGCTGGCACACTTTTGGGCGGTATTGACCGTCTTGACGGCCTTGACCAAGCATATCCTAGTGAATTTGCAGCTGACTTCCCCACCGATGGTACTGCCCTTCCAGTAGATGATAATCTTAATACGCCTCCTTCTACCTTAGACGTTGTGGTGGACGAAGACGCCAATGACCCTGAGCAAACCTTCCCCAATGGTATAGGCACAACAGTTGATGTTATCGAATCCGGCGTTGGACGTGATGACGCTGGTAACGACACCTCAAATACTGATCCCAATAAAGACTATGCAGGTGATTTTATTGCTTCTGGTAAAGTAAATGCTACCGATGCCGATGGAGACACCTTGAGCTATGGTGTAGTAAATGGCCAAGGCTCCTATGGCACACTTACCATTGACCCGCAAACAGGTGAATTTACATATATATTTAATGACGACAATAGCCTTAACCACGGCCAACAAGAAACAGAAAGTTTTGATATTACCATTAGCGATGGTCAAAATACCATCACCACTACTGTTACTGTGGATATTCTAGGCACCAATGATAGACCAATTATTACAAGTACAGCCGTAAGCGATGGTTATGATACTATTGTAAGCGAAGATAGTGCTGATAACTCAGTAAAAGGCGTTATTAAACATAGCGATGCAGATACCGATGGTGATACCATTGGTGAACAAAGCTTCACAGTTAGCAACACCACTACAGGCGCCACAAGCCCCTCCGTAAGCGCTCCAAGTGCTGGTAGCGATGTAACGATTGACGGTGTTTACGGCAAATTAACCATTGATGGTGCTACCGGCGAATACACTTACACATTATACACTGAAGCTGATGGCGAAAAATATAAAGCTCTTGATGCTCTTAGCGATGACAAAGTACCCACAACGGAAACCTTTGATGTTCTTATCACAGATAAACATAATGCAACAAGTAATACAGCACAGTTAGAATTTACAGTAAACGGCAAAAATGAAAATCCTGAAATCATCTTTGGAAACAATCCTGATGCTGACGGTGCAAGTCATACAACACATGATGATGCCTTTACCGACCACGGAAATGTTCCCGAAGCGAATAGCGTAAAAGAAGTACAAGGCACCTTTACAGCAGTGAAAGGCGATGGCGAAAG
>CAYJHS010000257.1:0-3639 GCA_964369815.1 uncultured Desulfovibrionaceae bacterium | reverse complement strand
ACAGCTTTTCGCTTTTTCATATGGAGTGCGAAAGGCTGTCTTTTTTATGGCTTAAATTTTGTACTATTTGGGTAAAGGCGCTTCCATTACCCGCCATTATTTTTTGACTTTTCTTGTAGTTTGCTGTTTTTGAGTAGCCTATGCAAAACTGATTTTATAATAGGCTATTAATATGACTGCTACATTACTCTATTTTCTCGCTTGGCAAAGCTTAAAAACTTTTCTGCTAAAACTACTGGAGCTATACTTTGTGTCGTTATATCAGTAAGCTGTAGGCAGTGGTTTTCTTCCATAGCTTTGCTTGCCTGTGCGTGGGCAAGCTCCGCTTCAAAAGCTTGTCGTAACTGTTTAAATGATTCTTCCACTTCAGGGTAAGAGTTGTCTTCTCGCCAAGGTAAACGTATGCTTTGCGACAACATATTTCCCTTATGCGAAACAAGGCTAAGGCTATAATATCCTTTATATTGTGCATTTTGTTTTCTTTCACATTCGTTTGGATAACAATACTCTTTCCAAGAATCCATAGGTTCTGGAATAGTGGACTCAATATTTATGGGTGGCAGTGCCAACTCTTTTTCAAATTTTTCCACCACAAAACAGTAGGATAACACGGGTCTGAGGTTGCCAAGCTTTTTAGTAATTTTCCATTCAATTTTCATTAAACTACTCCATACATAAGGGGTCTTGCATATATATTACTTGCCCAAATGGCGGTTTTTTTTCTGTTTTTTTAGAGGCAACCCATAGCACAGGATATTCGGGCTCTTCAGGAAAATCTGTGCATTCAAAGTCTGTAAACCAAAGCAAGCAGGCAGGTTACACCCGTTTTGCTTCAAGGTAGCTGGGAATATGTCTATAACTTGTACCGCCTGCGCCTTGCGCCAAGAGCCGCAATGGTCTATCGACTCGGGTATATTCATCATGCTTTTGCACTACTACATCATGGTACATAATAAATAATGTTGTATCGTAACTCTCTAAGATGTTTTCTAATTCTGTGCAAAATGTCCCAAGGGTACTTGTGTCAATGGAGCCTGAAGCATCAATAGCAAGCGCTAAGATAGGAATGCGCGGCTCAAGGCGAGATGGTAAATATATATCTTGTGAGATGTAACGGCGGTTAGGCATTGACCATGAATAATCCCCTTCATAACAATTTTCAATGAAACGCTGTAGAAGGCTTTGCCAGTTCAGCTTTGGGGCAATACGTGTGTGATATAACCTAAGCAAGCCAAGGGGGATGCTGCCATGGCCCTCCGCACTCTGCATAGCTTGTGTCAGCTGAATAAGCGCCTCCTCCTCTGATCTTCGTTCATTTTCCTTACTTTGTTCTGCAAGCAAGGGGTGGTCACGTATTTCGCCAAAAAAATCTGCTGGGCGTCCATCTTCGCTCACATTATCTGATGGTCCATTGTTTTCAGCACGCACCATACTTTCATCGTCATATTGTTTATCATCACGTTGCTGCTGAGCTTTTTGGTCTTTATTTTCAGTTTCTTGTTCATCAGATTCTGCTCCATTTTGCCCATTTGAAGCTTCGGTAGTACTTTCCTCAGTGTGTTCAGATGTGCGTGCGTCCTTTGCGCCACCATGCACATCATGGTCGCTCATTTTTGTTAAAAGTGTATAAATTTCATCAACACTTTTTTGGTCATATTGCGGATCATGTTTAAAGTAGGTATCGGCTAAAGTAAATCCTGCTTCCACAAGTAGGCTGTTAATGGCATAGTCGCAAGCCTTGTTCCAAAGTTTTTCATCTCTGTTTTGACGGCGCAAGTGATGATTACAAGCTATGTGTAAAATTTCATGGGCTTGGGCTGCAATGAGTTGGTCTTGTGAAAGTACGTTAATAAAATCAGGATTAAAGCCAAGAGTTTTGCCATCTGTCCAAAGATTATCACAGCCTTCATCAACTTTTAAGTTAAGTTTAAGAGCTAAAGAACCAAAAAATGGATGCGAAAAAAGCAACTCTGCTCTAGCTCTTTGCATACGCAATAGCCCGTCAGTGGATGTTTTTTTTTGCTCTGAACTTGCCATAATATTACATGAGCACATGTGCATTTTTTTGCGCCCAATCAGCAAATGGTGCTGTTTGAACAATCTCTTCATCATTGCATACCGCTGTACGCAATAAGAGAACTGAGAATTCTGCCGGTAAGCGTAAAGCATAATGCACGACATGCTCTATGTTTTGTGTATTAGCCTTAGCGCCCAAAGCTTCGCAAACGGCATAGAGTGTTGCTGGCTCACTTGGGACATCTATGGTATTTGGTGCAGCAAGAATACTCTCAACGGTTGGTAAATCACGCCAAATTCTCAAAAAACCCATAAACTCAGTGGCCGCCGTCATGCCGATGGTGCCCTGAAATAGCTCATATTCAAGTTCAGGCTCAAGAGCAGCCTTAAGCATGTTAGAAACAAATTCCCAAGACCTTGGCGAGGCAAAAGCTTTGCTGGCAGATTGTGGGTCAAAATCGTGCAGTAGTTTTGGCCTAAAGCGTAAGAAAGCTAATATTTCAAGTGCAATGTCTGATTTTTCTGCCCAAGATAACCAGTCTTCTGTGGAGGTTTGCATGTTAATATGCACCATCCGATTGGCAAGTGCTGTTGGCATTCTGTGAGTTACAGATCGGTCTTTTTCGCCATTTCCGGCAGCAACCACTGTCCAGCCATCAGGCAATACATATTCCCCAATACGCCTATCAAGCACCAGTTGATAGCAAGCCGCCTGAACCAAGGGAGGCGCAGCATTTAATTCATCTAAAAAAACTATACCACATTCTGTACAGTTTTCCTTCGGTAAAAATGAGGGAGGACACCAAGTAGCTTGGCCATCAGCATTCACTCTTGGTAAACCACGTAAATCTACCGGATCAAGCAAGACAGCTCGAATGTCGATAAGCTTGTAATTTTTTTCCTTGGCAACTTGAGCTACGATTTGGCTTTTGCCAATGCCAGGTGCACCCCATAAGAATATAGGTTGTTTAATTTTTATGAGTTTATGCAACGATGCTACTACTTGAGAAGGGTTCATTTATCTACCTCACTTTCCAGAAACATGTACACTTCATAATAATAAAAGTCAAATTCAAAATAAAAAATTACGTTCATCACTCACGCCAAGGGGGTCATATATGTATGCATTGATGCAGGGTGTTGGTTGAAAATGCATTCATGTGATTTATTATTCAGAAAAGAAAAAACTAAGGCATGGCTTTATAAGGTCAATATATGCTTTTTGGAATTAAATCTTTGATTGCGGAAAACATTATCGAGCCTTATGTCTCTATCATTGGTAGAAAACACATAGGCGTTGCTGAAGTTTGTTTTACCGCAGCTTAAACCCCCATAGGGCATTATAGAGCCACAACAACAGGTGCCTGTATAAAAAATGCTGGATTGTATTTAGAGCAACACAATATAATTGTAGCTCTTAAAAGTAGAGGAGTGGGCAGTTGCTTGAGGGATCTGCTAGAAACAAAAATTCCTCAAGATTGAATCAACCTTGAGGAAAAATGTAGCCCGAATTTTGTAAACCACTGGGGTTCGGGTAAAAGTTAACGGTGTAACTTGTTGGAAAAAAATTGGCGTCCCCTAGGGGATTTGAACCCCTGTCGTCGCCGTGAAAGGGCGATGTCC
>CAYJHS010000256.1:2426-3674 GCA_964369815.1 uncultured Desulfovibrionaceae bacterium | reverse complement strand
TCCTGACCTACAGGTTCGTAGCCTGTTGCTCTATCCAGCTGAGCTACAGCCGCACACTTATGTTGTCTTTATGGAGTGTCGTGAACCCCTTCGGACAAAAGGGAAACTACGGAAAAAGGAGCATTTGGTCAAGCTTTTTTTTTATTTTTTCATTTTTATTTTTTTAGTTATTAGTTTCAGCATATTAAATGTTTTTTAGGGCTATGTGCTTTAGTGATTCGAGGATTGTAAAAAACATTTTTCCATGAATCCATATTGCCCTTGAGTGGAAAAAAGTTCTTGAGCTTTCATTTGTGCCGCTTTGCCAAGGTTATTTGCAAGGTCAGGATATAATGCTAGCCTTTCTAGAGCATCGGCCAAAGCTTGTACATTTTTTTGCGTAAAGATAAGTGCTGTTTTTTCATGCTCAAGTACTTCTTGGTGTTCTTCAAGATCACTGGCTACAATAGGCACTTTAAAAATCATGGCTTCGAGCAGACTTGTGGGTATGCCGTCATGTTCTCCATTGCTAAGGGTAATACCGTTGGCTATAAAAATGTGCGAATTGCGATATAATTCCGGCATATGCTCATGGGGAATGTATCCAACACATTTTATATGTTTACTAAGTCCCATAAAAAAAGCTCGAAGGCGTAAAAAGCGCATACTTGGGCCATTGCCGGCAATAGTCAGCTGCAATGGAATATCCTTTTTTTTGAGCATAGCACAGGCTTGAAGAACATACTTTAACCCTTTATGTTTAGTCATGTGTCCTGCTATAAGAATTTGTATTTGCCCATGCCGTGCTTTCGGGGGAATATCCATATCTTCCTTGGGAGGCATAATAGCAGGACAACTGTAGCCACAAAAAACTTTGTTCTTGTTAAAGTTTGCATCTAGCTTAATGCACGCCTCTAAAAGTGTAGCGCGAGTTTTTTGCGTATCGCAACGCACAAAAGCAGCGTAGAGTGCTTTGGTAGCAATGAAGGGGAGTTCCGTTAATTGTCTAGTATGTACGGTAAAAGAAAAAGGAATGCCCAAAATCCCAGCACTAACCCAAGCTGCTGTTGATGTGCTGTGGGCATCAATGGCGTGCATGTGTTCTGTGTGGTCTTCATGCCCCCATTGAGACATGTAGATGCCTTTACTAAAATGCCAAAAATTGCGAAGTAACTTGCAAGGTGAAAGACGTTCAGTAAGGGGCATATGCTTCCAGTAAGAGTGCACTATTGAGGCTTTGCTAAATAACTGCCCCATAAGCTTAAAACT
>CAYJHS010000256.1:2018-2416 GCA_964369815.1 uncultured Desulfovibrionaceae bacterium | reverse complement strand
TGCTGCCTCTTGGTGGGCAGAGGAAGTGTATAATCGCCATTAATAATAGAAGAAAGCTTTGTCCCCTGCAGAGAATAAATACGGCTTAAAAGTTGTGCTTCGTGTAAGTTTAATACACTTTGTACTTGCGCTGTGCCATAAGCTGTGGGGAAATCATCTACTACGCATACCCCTTGTAAGCGTCGCTGTTGGGTACTTAAAACGGAAGGTTGTTCGCCGCTGGACTTTTTCAATAATTGCTTACGTTGACACACGAGTATAGCATCTTCAAGGGTATAGGTAGTGTCACAATAATCAGCCACATGTGCGTCGTGAGTTACAATAACCATGGCAAAGCCCCCATCGTGGGCAAGGGAGCAGAAATTCTCCATAATCACTTTAGATGTGCGAGAGTCTAA
>CAYJHS010000256.1:413-2008 GCA_964369815.1 uncultured Desulfovibrionaceae bacterium | reverse complement strand
AGGTTCATCCGCCAAAAGAATACGGGGATTATTCACCATAGCTCTGGCAATGGCAACTCGTTGTTGCTCACCTCCGGAAAGGCGATTACTACGATAACTTATGCGATGAGAAAGATGTACAAGCTCTAGAGCACGCACCACTCTTTCCCAACGCTCTTCGGGGGGGATGTTTCCATAAATAAGTGGAAATTCGACATTTTCAAAAACAGTGGAGTGGTCAAAAAGATTGCTGCTTTGCATAACAAAGCCCATGCTTTCACGTCGAAAGCTAGCTGTTTGCTCACTGGTAAAGGGCAGGACGTCAGTATCAAGGATATGCAAGGAACCGCTGTCAGGGGCATGTAGCATACCAAGAACGTGCAGCATGGTAGACTTTCCACAACCAGAAGGTCCCATGATGGCGACCATTTCGCCACACTGCACAGAAATGTTTACTCCTCGAAGCACTGGAGAAAAGCCAGGATAGCATTTATAAAGATTTTCTGCTTGTATAACGGTGGGATGTGTATTCATAGATTTATCTCATTATGCTAATTATTCGAAGCGTAACGCTGTTACAACGTCCATACGACTGGCTTGGATAGCGGGTAAAAGTCCTCCGCCAACGCCAATAACGGCTGAAAAAGCAATACTTCCGGCGCTGCTTAAAGCCAGTAAAGAGTAGGAAACTGAACCACCTATCATATAGCTTCCAACTTCCACGGCAATGGTGCCAAGCACAATTCCAAGGGCGCCACCGGCAACAGATTTACACAATGCTTCTGCTAAAAATTGCGCTAAAATGTCTCTATCCGAGCCTCCCATGGCTTTTTTGAGTCCCACTTCACGAGTACGGGCGCGCACAGCGGCAAAAGTGCCATACCAAATGCCAAATCCTCCTAACATAAGTGAGGTGGCAATACCTAACCAGAGCAAGGCTTCTACAAATACAAAAGTATTTTGAATGCGATCGAGCTGTTCGTCTCGTGTTTTGATAAGCAAGTTGGGAGCAGGCTGATATTTTTCGATAACGCTGGGTAAGACTTGTACTATTTTTTCCACATCCTCCCAAGCTTTAGCACGTATGTGCATGCGATCTAGAGGGCCACCCCATTTGCGGTCTGCCATGGTGGTGTAGGGCATAAAACCATTACGCACAAGTCCACCAATCATAATGCCCCCTACAACACCGACCACTTCAACGAGGTCATTTTGTACGGTAATCATTTTGCCAATGGCAGCATGAGGGGAACCATAGACATCATTAGCAAGTTGCCAACCAATAACACACACTCGATGGTGATTTTTTATGTCATCAGCACTGAGCAGCCTTCCAGCCACTGCACTGACGGCATAGGTACTCCAGTAGTACTCATCCACACCATAAAAAGACGAAGTAATAGTTTTGTCTCCCATACGGATGGAAAAAAAGTGTGATTTGTACAGATTAACGCTTACGGTGGCAACGCCGGGTAGCTTGCGAATAGCATCGAGCGTTGGGGGAATAAACTCACGTATGGGGTGGCCTGGCTGTAAGTTATCATTAAGGTGGGTGCGAATGATGTTAACCCCGCCCATAAGCACCATGTCTTGCCCAATAGTATAGCGAATTTCTC
>CAYJHS010000256.1:0-403 GCA_964369815.1 uncultured Desulfovibrionaceae bacterium | reverse complement strand
CAATAAAAGCTGTGTTGCCATGGGCAATGGAAAAAATGACGCCATATCCACGTTCGCGGATAACTTGGCGCACACTAATACGAAAAAGGTCTGAGCGTGCTATCATTAAAAACCTGTATTATAATTTTTCTATGTGACGTACTTTTCCGCCTTTTTCCACCGTGTAGCGTAGGCCATGCCAATCTATTTTCCATGTCTTCATGCTACTGATAAAGAGCATGAAAAACACTCCGCTACCTAAAAAGAAGGCTTTGAGCCATGCTATCCATGGGGGAGAGGAGGGCGTTAGTTCTCTCCAGCCAAGGGCAATAAGAGAGAGTACAGAAAGGTGAACAAAAGCAAAAAGACTATAAAACCCCATGGTGGCTGGTTAAATATTTAAGAGGCCACCTAAGATAAATAA
>CAYJHS010000255.1:0-3696 GCA_964369815.1 uncultured Desulfovibrionaceae bacterium | reverse complement strand
ATGGGGGGAAGGAGACCCCTTTTGGGCGCTAGCAAAAGGGGTCTCCTTCCCCCCAAAAATAAAAATTTTATAAGAGTATCGTAAAATAAAAGGGAGAATACATGGCACACACATTAGCACAAAAAATCTTGCAAAAACACACAGATCAAGCAATTAAGGAAGTAGGCGAAATTGTCCGCTGTAAGCTGTCCTTGGTGTTAGCCAATGACATTACCGCCCCCCTTGCCATAAAATCCTTCCAAGGCATGGGCGCACAAAAGGTTTTTGACAAAGACAAGGTAGTTTTTGTCATGGATCACTTTACTCCCCCAAAGGACATTGATTCTGCCAACCAAGTGCTGGTTTCTCGTAAGTTCGCTGCAGAACAAAGCCTTACCCACTACTATGAAGGCGGCGACAGTGGCATTGAACACGCCCTACTCCCCGAAAAAGGCCTTGTAGGTTCCGGTGATATTGTCATCGGCGCCGATAGTCATACCTGTACTTACGGCGGCGTGGGTGCCTTTGCCACCGGCCTTGGCTCCACCGATATTGCCGGCGGTATGGCTCTTGGGGAAACGTGGTTTAAGGTACCCCCTTCCATTCGCGTGACCTTTTCCGGCACCATGCCTAAATATATGCGCGCTAAAGACTTAATTTTAATGCTTATCGGAAAAATTGGTGTAGACGGTGCCTTGTACCGTGCCTTAGAATTTGACGGCTCTGTCATTGACAATCTTTCCATTGAAGGACGCCTCACCATGGCAAATATGGCCATTGAAGCTGGTGGAAAAGTAGGACTTTTTGCTACTGATGAAGCCACTATCGCCTATGGCAATGAACACGGGCGTCCCAATCAGGAAATTTTACGTCCTGACGCCGGCGCCGAGTACGAAAGTCATGTGCAATTTGATGTAACTAATCTTGCACCTGTAGTTGCTTGCCCTCATATCCCCGACAATGTAAAGCCAGTTGATGAAGTAAAAGATGTCACTATTCAACAAGTTGTCATTGGGTCTTGCACCAACGGACGCATCAGCGATATGCGTGATGCCGCTGAAATTTTACGTGGCCGTAAGGTAGATAAGTCTGTGCGTTGCATCATTATACCAGCAACGCCAGCAGTGTGGAAACAAAGCATGCAAGAAGGACTCTTTGATATTTTCACCGATGCCGGTTGCATTATCAGCCCTCCCACCTGCGGCCCTTGCCTTGGCGGTTATATGGGTATTTTGGGTGACGGAGAGCGTGCGGTGGCTACCACCAACAGAAACTTTAAAGGCCGTATGGGAAGCTTACAGTCCGAAGTATATTTAGCAAGCCCATTGGTGGCGGCGGCTTCAGCCGTAGCGGGCGTCGTGTGCGACCCACGCTCCTTATAAGCAGTTGAAAAAGGGTAATCTGCTGCGTCAGGCTCGTTTTTTACTCCAGTCAAGTACCAGAAGAGTACACTTCTTGCGTAAAAAACTTCGCCTTCCTTGCAGCTCACCTTTTTTGAGCTGCTTCTATAGTCGCAAGCGTCTTTTTGCGTTTATATGATAACACAGGCAAATGATTACAATTACGCAAACTACTAGTATAAACATAAATTTATTATAATGTTTAAGAAGGATAACATATGAAATTTCATGGAAAGGAACACAAAGTAGGCGAACACATTGATACGGACGCCATTATTCCTGCGCGTTTTTTGGTTACGGCGGATATGCAGGTGCTTGGCGAAAACTGCATGGAAGGCCTTGAGCCGGGCTGGGTAAAGCGGGTCAATGCCGGTGATATTATGGTGGCAGAGCGTAACTTTGGTTGCGGCTCCTCTCGTGAACATGCTCCTCTTGCCATTTTGGGCGCAGGCATGAAGGTGGTTGTTGGGCATAGCTTTGCACGAATTTTTTATCGCAATGCCTTTAATATGGGACTTATGCTCATGGAAGTAGGCGATGATGTAAACAAAATCAAAGACGGTGACGAGCTGGATGTCAACGCCAGTACCGGCCTTATTACTAATGTCACCACCGGTGCTACTATCCAATGTCCGCCTCTTTCCCCTGCTATGGCAGAACTGGTCAATACCGGCGGCCTTGTGAATTATGTAAGAGAAAAGCTTGCAAACAATTAAGCTCGATACAACTTTGCCCTTCTCTTAAAAATGAGCTCTGCCTCCTATCAAACTAAGATTATAGGCGCGTTTTAAAGGGGAGAAAGGAAGTTTAAGGGGGGGAGAGGGAAAACTTTTTGGCGCTAGTAAAAGTTCCCCCTCTCCCCCTCAACAAAAATAAACTAAGTACACACAAAAACATTTAACACATGAGAATAGCAATGAAAAAACACATTTGTATCCTTTCCGGTGATGGCATTGGTCCAGAAATTGTGTCTGAGGCTAAAAAGGTTATGCAAGTTGTCGCTGAAAAATTTGGTCATGAATTTACCTATGAAAATGCGCTCATTGGCGGTGCTGCCATTGATGCCACAGGAGAACCATTACCTGCTGCCACTCTTGAAGCCTGCCGCAAGGCCGATGCTGTTTTTCTTGGCGCCGTAGGGGGGCCAAAGTGGGATCATATGCCCAACAATGCCCGTCCCGAAAAGGGATTGCTTGCCATTCGAAAAGAGTTGGGACTTTTTGCCAACGTGCGCCCAGCAACACTTTTTCAAGAATTGGCAGGCGCCTGCCTTTTGCGTGCAGACATTGCCGCCAAGGGGCTTGACCTTGTAGTTATTCGCGAATTGACAGGGGATGTGTACTTTGGAGAACCCCGTGGCCTTGAAGAGCGTGACGGCAAAAGAGTCGGTTACAACACCATGCTCTATGATGAAGAAGAAATCCGCCGCATTGCCCATGTGGCCTTTCAAACGGCCCGCAAGCGTAGCTCAAAAGTATGTTCCGTAGAAAAATCCAATGTACTAGAATGCTCACGCTTATGGCGTGAAGTGGTTATAGAAGTCCACAAAGAATATAGTGACGTAGAGCTTACGCACATGTATGTGGACAATGCTGCCATGCAGCTAGTGCGTGATCCTTCGCAATTTGATGTCATTGTAACAGGCAATATCTTTGGAGATATTCTTTCTGACGAAGCTTCAGTCATTACCGGCTCGCTCGGCATGTTACCGTCAGCCTCACTAGGCAGCAGCGGCCCCGGACTTTTTGAGCCCATTCACGGCTCTGCTCCGGACATTGCAGGCAAAGACATAGCCAATCCTTTAGCCACCATTTTATCAGCAGCCATGATGCTACGCCTTGCCTTTGATGCTGACACAGAAGCCCTTGCCATAGAAAACGCTGTGCGAAAGGTACTACAAGACGGCTATCGCACAAGTGATATCATGGAAGAAGGCAAAGAACTTGTGGGCACCAAACGCATGGGCGATTTAGTAGTAGCCGCTTTATAACTTTATTTTATTTATTTTTATTTTACTGGGGGGAAAACTTTTGTGGTGAACAAAGGTTTTCCCCCCAGCCCCCCTTTCAAAAAATTTTCATTGCGATGACGCCTCGTTGTCAAAAATTAAATATTGCCGCAACCATATTCAGAAAGGGGGTAAGCCGAAAATTAAGAGTAGGCGCAGCTTTGCTGTGCCATTAAGCAAATAATTTTCGTATGTCTTGTAAGCAGAAAGCTTTTGATGTATTTTTTATTTTTATACTATTCTAAAACTTTAGCTACATACAGCTTAATACAGTTCCAAGGAAAATGGACAATAAGCGCGTTTTGGTAG
>CAYJHS010000254.1:0-3721 GCA_964369815.1 uncultured Desulfovibrionaceae bacterium | reverse complement strand
CCGGAACATCTGCACTTTAAAGGGTTCATTTCGCATACTCCACTCCATAACCTTGCCCATCCAAGCCCCTTTATTGAACAGAGAAGGCGGTTCGCCGGAAATGCTTGCAAACATCTCCTTGCCACGGCTAACAATCTTTGCATTAATCTTTTCTTGCATCTTGCCCCCATTCGTAGCGTCTGAAAGTTAATTGTCTTTACTTAATAATCCTATCCTCTTAAATGAAAACTCTACACAGCCAAGCTTATGACTGCGTTCAAAAATTTGTTTGTACAGCACAATTTAATGCACAAAACAAAAGACTCAAAAGCCCATGACATAACAGGATAGGCAAAGCGCATCCAAGCATGAATTTTGATAACATTAACTAGCGACAATATTTCAAGAGTTTGACACAATAATGTGAAAAACATCGCAAAACACTGCTCGCAAGCCATTTTTGCTCATGCAAAAATTTTTTCTATTTCCGATTTTTAGAAAGTAGCAAATTAAACTAAAAAAAGAAAGCCATTAATACGCAAAAAAGCGCATTCGGCAAGTCGCAAAAAATACATCTAAATTTTAAGGACGTTACAGCACAAGGCGAGATTTTAGTTCTGACAACAAGGCTTCACGTAAGGGGGTTGTACCGCTTTCTTTGCGCTCTATGCAGTAAAAATTACGATCAAAGCGAATATCACTCACAGGAACCACAAAAAGCACCTCGTCTTGCAATTCTCTTTTTACTACATAGGGTGAAAGACACGAAAGTGTGCCGGGGTTTTGTAAAACTTGTTTAATGGCGTCGGTATGTGCCAACTCCATAACTTCTTTGGGGCGTAAACCATGAGGGGTGATATGACGCAAAAACGTTTCTCGTGTGCCGGATCCAACCTCACGCAAGAGCCAAAAATATTGCATCAGGTCTTCAATATTATGTGTTTTTTGAGCAAGTTCCCTATCAGAGGTGACCACCACCAAGTCCTCACTGCCGATGGGTAAAACGGTCAGGCTAATGGTGTCCACATCACCTTCCACAAAGCCAATATCTAGGAGTCCATTCTCCACCTGCTTCACTATTTTCCCTGTATTACCTGACACATAATCCAATTCAACATGAGGAAAACGACTTTTCATATCAAATAATACTTGAGGAATAACCCAGTTAGCAAGGGTCACGGATGCGCCCACAAAAAGCTTACCAAAAAGCTCTTCGCTGGAAAGTAATGCAAGCACATTGGAGAGCTGCTGATATATGGGGGACAAGCGTTTTTCCAACAAGCGTCCCTTTTCGTTGATACGAATACCTCGCCCTACTCTATCAAAAACTTCTACACCTATTTCAGATTCAAATTCACGCAGAGCATTAGAAATGGCAGCTTGCGAAACAAACATATGTTGTGCTACATCTCGCATATTAGGCGTTCTTGCAAGAGCTAAAAAAACTTCCATATACCTTAAAGTCATAATATTTTCTCCTCACAATCTAAAAACCGCTTTGGCGTATGGTGGGTTACACTTCACGACTGATTGTAATCCGCCGTCATATAGCACATAAATCATAAAAGCCAAACAAAATTTCCATAAATTTTTTTTACAATATTCTCACCAACCATACAAAATAAAAAAACAGTGCAAAGAGGTTTTTGCCTCCGCTTGCACTGTTCTTTTTGCTTTTTAGAAAGTTGTACTACTTAGCGCCGTACAAACGCACACCAACAACAGCCATAACCACTGCAGAAAAAGCACAAATTGTAGAAATAATAATTACTTGAGATTGTAAATCCATGACAGACTCCTTAATATGTTACTGGTTACGCATGCATATATTCTATGCATACGGTGAACGCCGTCCATAACTACGCTTAAAAAACCCACATAAAAGAAGGGATTTAAATCTTAGCATGCGA
The DNA here is from genome assembly GCA_964369815.1 of uncultured Desulfovibrionaceae bacterium. Lineage (GTDB taxonomy): Bacteria > Desulfobacterota > Desulfovibrionia > Desulfovibrionales > Desulfovibrionaceae > CAYJAD01. The sequence continues at coordinate 1,832 of CAYJHS010000254.1, read as the reverse complement.
GTTTTATAAGCGCACTTACCGGCAGTTGCATACAAGAACTCGGAGTGGAGCGACAGCAAAACACGACTCATATGCTCATCGGCAAGCCTTGTTTGCAACAAACTCCTGTGCCCTTTACGCATGCAACACTACATCCGTTTGGTTATCATAGTACATATTTCAAAAAACAAGGCAAACGATAAAAAATTATCACTTTAACAATGTTTATTTGTCATTTTTGGGAAAAAAAGCACAATTTAGCAAAGTAGAGAATTCTACATCGTGCAGCATTAATGAAACTTCGTAGGGTAATTTGGGCAAAAAAAAACTGTGCAAAAGCACAGTTTTTTTTCATAAGAGTGTTGTTGGTTCTACAATGAGAATTTCTTTGAAATCTCTCTGTATTTTTTGGAGAAGCTTTTCCCAATCATTATCACTATACACAACTTGAATGGTCAATCTTTCTGGCGTAAATAATTCTTTTATTTTACCAAAACACGCATGTGCAGCTTTTTGCTCAAGAGATTTTGTATATTCTACAAACTCATCCATGGCAGAGGCTGGCGCTAACTGATCAACTAATCCGAAATGACTTAAACTTTGTGGCACATAGTATGCGCCTAAAAAGGATACATCTTCTTGGTGTGTAGCTTCAAGCAATGACTGCGGAAGATCACAATCTTCACACGGAGCCTTAGCAAGGTATGCTATGCAAATACCTTGGTGAGCATAACCAAGGAGAGTCCGAGAAATATCACAACGAGGTCTTGCTGTCTGCTTTTTGAAATTTTCTTCCACATGTTAATAAACCTTTTTTTAGAGAATTTAATCTACTACACTCTTTATGAAGAAATGTATAACCTTTCACCAAGCATGGCAGTAAAATTTCACTACCATAAATCAAAAAACCATCCGTCTGAAATGCACAATACATCATTTAAAACACATTACAAACGATTAAAAATTATCGTTTCAATAAGATTTTATTATTGTTTTGACAATTGCCTTGGTAATCAAAGACATTAGGAAAAGTTATACTTGTATAACGCTGAGTGGCATTTTTTATTTTTTATAGTACAATGAAGGCCATATTATACCAGAAAGGAGAGGGGAAGGCTTTTCACCTTCCCCTTTAAGTGTTTACAAGGTATTTAAGCAAATACCTTGGTGAGCATGACAAGCGTCAATCCGAGAAAAATTACCACCATATCTTGCTGTCTGCTCTTAGAAACTTTGCTCCACATAAAAAAACCTTTTGTTAGAAATTGCACCTAACTACACTCTATTTCAAGAAATGCATAACCACAAACAACGCAATGACGGCTTTAAGACCGGCCACTACAAATCCTAAAATAATACCTGATAAACCAGCAGCTTTAATATCAGCAAGACGCGTGGTCAAGCCAATGCTAGCAAAGCCGAGCAAGAAGCACCAGTTCATAAAACCTGAGGCTACTGCTACTTCTGATTTTTCTAAAAGACCAAAGGTGTTTAAAGCAACTACACCCAAAAAGCCCACCACAAATACAGGGAACTTATCAATAATAACCTTAAGCTTGTTAGTTTTTTGCATTTCAGCTTGTACAGCTGCGTCTTGTGAGGCCACCATCATAGCAAGCATAAGCACAATAAATGGCAAGAAGATAACACGTCCAATATTATAAATACCAGCTACTTGCCCAGCTTCTGTGCTATAAGCAAAACCAGCAGCCAGCACTTGCGCTGAGTTAATGATACCAACGACTGCAAAAGCACCAAATTGGTTTGCAGAAAGTTCAAAAACTTGCCCAACATAGGGAAAAACAAAGAGTGCCAATAAGCCAAACATGATCACAATGGCAATGGTATAAGCC
>CAYJHS010000253.1:0-3743 GCA_964369815.1 uncultured Desulfovibrionaceae bacterium | reverse complement strand
AATCCTGCCCCCGCAACCAACCGAAGGTATAACAAAGAACGACAATGTCCATAAAACATTGTCGTTCTTTTCTTTTTCTCTTCAGTTCAATTCCCTAAAATCCAATTTCATCCGCTTGCATCAAAGTAAATTGTGGATATAAATGCAATAAGATAAAGTGAGTTTTCTTCGAGAGTCATTCACTTTATCTTGTATAGGTCACCCCGCACTTTATAATATAGCAACCAAGGTATAGGCTAATGGCAAATATTACTTTTTAGATAGCATAATTACGTGCTAAACCAAGAATTAGCTACCTTGAGCAAGTTGCCTACAGCTTTTGATTTAAAATCATTTGAGATTACTTTTTTTTAGCAAGATTACCCCTACGATCACAGCACAAAGCTCAGCAAAGGCAATACTTAACCATATGCCGTTTATGCCTAAAAATATTGGCAAAGCAAAAATTCCAACGCTTACAAACACAAGCCCTCTGCTTGCTGCCACAATAACGGACTCACGCCCTTTGCCTATAAAAGTAAAGTATCCTGAATTTAATATATTAAATCCAGTCATTAAGAAGGCAATCCCAAAAAGTTTCCCCCCTGATGCCGCTAGTTCAATTAAAAAAGCATTATCTGTAATAAAGAGTGAAACGAGTTGTTTTCCTGTAAAAAAAAGTAATAAAAAGAGCATAAGTCCGAAAATAAAATTGACAACATATGACAATTTCATAACCAGCTTAACTCTTTCAGTATTTTTTGCGCCAAAGTTATAGCTGACTATAGGGCCTATACCATCGGAAACGCCAAATAGCAGCAATCCTCCCAGTGTGCCAACATAGTTAATGGTAGTAAAAGCAGCAACGCCGTCTTCTCCGGCTATTTCCATTAATGAAATATTAAATAAAAATGCTGTGATAGCTATCGAGATAGAGTTTACCCCCTCAGATGCGCCATTATATAAAACATTTTTTATACTTAAAGCCGAAAGTTTACCTACAAAAACGTTTATAGCATTATCTTTGTTGAGCATGGGAAATATTACTACTAAAAGGGCTGAGCTATACGCCAATCCTGTCGCAAGTGCTGCCCCCATTACCCCCATTTGCATTTTTACAATAAAGAGATAATCAAGAGAAATGTTCACTATCACGCTTAAGATAAAACCATAAAAATACTTTTCTGGTTTACCAATGACTCGGTTTAAAAAGCCAAAATAGAACATACAGCACATAGGAATTGCAAAAAGCGAGATATAGTTAACATATGCGGCACTGTCTGGGAGCAAAACTGCATTTGCCCCTAATAGTGTTGCAATTTGCTGATTAAAACATACTCCCAAAACTGTAATGAGTGAGGAAGATATCCATATAATAAGGTGAAACGTTTTAAAGCAATCCTGCGCTCGTTTTTTCCTTCCTTTGCCAAGGCTAATGGCAACAAAGCTTTGAGCACCAATGCTGACAATCATGCTTACGCCCACAATCAACTGTATAAAAGGCAAAGCAATGTTGACGCTTGCAAGAGCATTGCTACCTACAAATCGCCCAACAAATATGCCATCAATCATGCCTTGTACACCTGCTATAATCATAGCAATTACAGCTGGAAAACAATACTGAAACATTAACTTTGGAATGTTTTCAGTGCCAAGCATACTTTCATTTTTTATACTTGCCTTTTCTGTTACCGAACTATTCATATTTTATCTAACCTATAATTTACTCTGTAGGCATGGATTTCTTCAAGGAAGATATCACTTATGATGGCAAGTGTTTCACAGAGATTTTTTATATCATTTTCAGAATATTTTGCTTGCAACTTATCAGAAAGCTTCTGTTTTAATGCTTCGTCATAAAAGTCAATACATGTATTTTCCACCACAAATAAGTAATATATCCGTTTATCGTTAGGACTTTGCTCTCTTGTGACATAACCTTTTCTCATCAGGTCTTTAATTTTTTTTGTTACCGATGGCCTAGAAACACATAGCATATCTGCAATTTGCGTTGACGTATATTTTCCGGGGTATGCTCTTATTATATCAATATATAATAAGTCATTATAAGTAAGCTTTGTCTGACCTTGTAAGCCATTTTGAAGTCTTAGCTCAGCAATAGATAAATCATGATAAAATTTAGTCATTGCCTTTGTGAGTTCGCTAATCATATTACCTCCTCGCCCCTTAATAGTTGCGCTAAAATAGTTATTATAAGGCAACTATTGTTTTGTCAAGAACTTTAAGGGTGCAAATACATTATGATTTACAGTGAAGTTCACATGGGCGCGATTTATGAAAGTGACAGCAGCAAGGAGATGTCCCGCTACATAGAGCGTGACAACGAGTGCAACATGAGCATGTTACTGATTAATATATGGAATTTTCACCCTGTTTAATTGGGAAGATGACATACGCTCTACTTTGAAGCGTATTGCCAATGGCTGTCAAAGGACTTTTTTATGAAGTGTTACACTTCGCTTATATCTATACACTGACATGTGTTTGAGTGACTACGGCCTCAAAAGAGGTAATCATTAACTATAGTTAACATTATTAGCTCTACTACATACTAAAAGCGCATGGCGGGAAGGGGGTAAATCTGTCAAAGCCCACAGAAGCATCAAGCTCTCTGAGGGCACACTGCGTGGCAGGCTGAAGACGACAGTTTATACTGTACAAGCCGGTAAGCAAGCAGAATAAATCAAAGGCACGCAGTTTAAAAAGTCATGCGCCCATTTTACGGACATATCCTTATATACGCCTGAAAGTCTATTTCTTACTAAAAAGCCTGCAGCGACCTGCAGTATTCTACAATGTTTTTCAAGGTATTTTTCAGCTTTTAAAAGACAAATAAATAAGGATTTTCGTACATTATTTCTCCTGTAATAATGTAGCCTTGTTGACGTTTAGCCAAATTTCTATTGTTTTATATAACAAGTCAGGATTTATGGGCTTAGATAAGTGATCATTCATACCATGACTTAAGCTAATTTCTTTATCACCAGTCATGGCGTGAGCAGACATGGCAATGATGGGAAGTTTGGCAAATTTTTCATTTTCGCGAATTTTATGTGCGGCAGTAAGTCCATCCATAACAGGCATTTGGATATCCATAAAAACGATATCATAATCGCCGCTATTTACCATTTGTACGGCTTCTTGCCCATTATGAGCCACATCTACCATATGCCCTTGGGAGCTGATGAGTTCAACAGCAATAAGCTGATTAATTTCATTATCTTCTACAAGTAAAATTTTTCCGGTTGTACTTGAAGGACTAGGAGATTTAACACTTTCTATTGGGACATTTTCTTTGCCGCGGCTAGGAGCCTCTAAGTCCAGTTCGAAGACAGTATGAAAGAAAAAGCGAGAACCTTTACCGACTTTACTTTCTACTCCAATGGAGCCTTGCATCATTTCTACAATACGCTTGGAAATAGCAAGGCCAAGCCCCGTACCCCCATATTTTCTTGTGGTAGAGGTGTCTGCTTGAGTAAAGGCTTTAAAAAGGCGCGAGCATTGTTCTTCGGAAAGTCCAATGCCTGTATCTTCTACTGAAAAGTGGTAACATACTTTATTAGGCTCTTCATAGGTCACATTATCTATGGACACATCCACTCTACCATTTTCTGTGAACTTAATTGCATTACCTATGAGATTAAGAAGTACTTGCTTTAAACGTAAAGGATCCCCAATAAGTCTTGTATCTAAAATATTTTCGCTAAAAATTTCACCACGAATATTTTTTTCAACAAATTTTG
>CAYJHS010000252.1:0-3778 GCA_964369815.1 uncultured Desulfovibrionaceae bacterium | reverse complement strand
TGAGGGCTAATTCCGCACCCATTAGCGATATGACGCTTCTCTCAGGACTGCGCCGCATGGGCTATGGCAAGGATGAAATGACCGTACACGGATTTAGAAGCATGGCATCCACCTTACTAAACGAACAAGGCTACAACCGTGACTGGATTGAACGCCAACTGGCACACAGCGAAAGAAATGGGGTTCGTGCCGCTTATAACTACGCTGAATACTTAGCCCAGCGCAGACAAATGATGCAAGAATGGGCTAATTATTTAGACGAATTACGCGAGCAAGTTTAACCTTTAAAATTAGGAGAATACACCATGTTAGACCGTCAAACACAGTTACTAGAAATTGCTAGACGCATTTTATTGCCAGAAAGCATGCGCCTTATTGAAGAGGCAGACCTATCAGCTTCTGCCAAGAAAGTTCTTGATAGGTGGGCATTTAATGACCCGGCATCTTTATGTGAAGTGGAACGTGATGGCGTAGAATTTTTACTACAAAAAATACAAGAAGAAGCTGATTTAGAAGATGAAATCTTAAACAGCATATCGGCAAAAAGAGCTCGTGAACACGGTATGTGCGATATGGAAATCATGCAAGTGATGGGGCCGCCTGTGGGCTATGGTTCTGCATGGAAGTAAAAAACACTGCAAACGGTCTTTGCTTTATAAACAGAGGCCGTTTTTATTTTTTACGGTAATATTTATTATCCTAGCGAAAATATTAAATTTTTTAATCATTTCACTAAAAATATCTTTCATTCATCAAAAAAAATTTCAAAAAAAATCATACTTTTCATTTTTCTAAGCTTTAATTTAATAATTTCTGCATGTTAAAAGAAAAATTAATTTTTTAAAAATATTTTCTTTGTTTGATACAGCTTTATGTAGTTCTATCTAGTACTATATAGTTTTATTGACTAAATTTGCCATATTCAAATAATATTGTATAGTCTTCCGAACCATCTTAAACAATCGGAGGATTATTATGACTATCACAACACAACTCACCCCCAAAGTATTACGTGCAAAGGACGCTGCGAGCTTCATCGGCATTGGTGTGAGCACCTTTTGGCGTTGGGTAAAAGACGGCAAAATTCCAGAAGGCACAAAGCTCTCCACACGTTGCACCGTGTGGCATGTTCGAGACCTAGAAACTTACTTGGACACGCAGAAGGAGGCTAAGCATGTATAAAACAAACGAAGCCCTCCACACTGCGAATATGGAGGGCAAAGTTCAAAACCCTACTTTGCACGGCAGGGACGAGGTAGAATTTAGCAAATCATCTCAAGATATTCAAGGGATTATTGCTCAGGCGCAAAATACAGCCAAACACTATAAGCAACAGGAGGGGGCGCAAGCCCCCTTGGCTGAACAATCTCAAAAGCCCACAAAGCGAGAGCTGAAAGTGTATGGTATTGCGGATTTTTTGTCTTTGCAAATACCGCCACGCAAGCACCTTCTATATCCAATAATACCAGAACAAGGCTTAACCATGCTCTATGCAGAACGTGGCACAGGTAAGACCTTTGCTGCCCTGCATATTGCTTATGCTGTAGCCAGCGGTGGCAGCGTGTTTTCATGGCAAGCTGAGCATCCTTCACCGGTGCTCTATCTGGATGGGGAAATGCCTTGCCATGCACTGCAAGTGCGCTTGGCAAATATTGTGGCCTTATACGAAAAATGTCCACCTCATGAAAACTATTTGCGTATTCTCACGCCAGACCTACAAGGCGACATGCTTATGCCAAATATCGCCACCCCCTTGGGGCAAGCTGACCTAGAACCGCATTTGCAAGGGGTAAAGCTGGTTGTGGTAGATAATATAGCCACTCTTGCCAGAACATGCCGTTCCAATGATGAAGACGCTTGGAAGCCTGTACAAGACTGGCTTTTGCGCTTACGGCGGCGTGGCATTTCCGTCTTGCTCATCCATCATACATCTAAAAGCGGCTCTCAGCGTGGCAGCACAGCCAAGGAAGACATTTTAGACACTTCCATCTATTTGAAACGTCCCAACGATTACGAAACTGACCAAGGCGCACGTTTTGAGGTGCATTACACCAAATCTCGTGGCTTTTTTGGTGAAGATGCCGACCCTTTTGAAGCGCATCTTGTGGATGAACAATGGGTAACTAAGCCGCTAAGCAACTCTCATGCTGAACAAGTAAAAGATTTAGCAGACAGCGGTCTCTCCATACGAGAAATTGCTGAAGACATAGGTTTGAGTAAAAGTGCCGTGGCTCGCATTTGCAAAAAACACACTATACGTACCGGAGGGCAAAGTGGGCGCAAAAAATCTTTATAAGTTAACTGTCGTCCCTGTTTTCCCATCTGTCCCATTGTCCCGATGCCTAGGAATGGGACAGTGGGACAAATGCAGATTTCTCGGGACAGGTGGTAGGACAGATATGGGACAACTAGACCTTAAATCCTTAGCAAACAATATCTTACAGCGAGACAATGCACGGGACAAAAACGGTACAATTACACGTAAAATTGTCTCACGGAGTACTTCAAAAAATAACCCATTGTCCCACGCTAAAACACCGCAAAAAACACTCTTGCAAAGCTGCATTTATTGTGACTTTTGGCAAACAAAGCGTGGCTCTGTTTGGTGGTGCGGCGTGTGTGCTTTGAATGGTCAGCGCATTAGCCATAAGGGCAAGTGTCATCTTGGTTTGTGGAGGTGGAACAATGGCTAGCATTCTCGACTTCACCCTCTTTGCCAAGCAAGTCACAGCGCAAGAGTTCGCCGCCCCTTGCCTGAGTGCATGGGAACAGACCGTTTTCGTATCTGGCCAGATAAAGGCAAAGGCGGTTCTTATTGGTGCAGACAATGCGGCATTAGAGGGGACGGCATAGCCTTTTTGCGTACTTTTCATGGCATGAGCTTTCAAGATGCGTGTAAGGCTATGGGCATAAGCATACAAAGTCAATACAGCCCACAACCTCAAAAAAACTTGCGACAAGAGCAATCCGTACAATGGCGTAAATCTGCCCATACTTTTTTGTTGCAATGTCAAAAAAATGTACGTCATCCAGCTTTGCAAGAGCGATATTTGAGCGCAGAAACGTGCTTCACTTGCGGCATTGGTTTCAACGCACAAGACCAATATCCGCACCGCTCAGTGTGGGGCTTGCGTAATGAGCAAGGCGAAAATGGCAAGCTTCGCACCAAGCTAAAAATTCCTCAAGGCATCGTCATTGCCACATTTCGTAAAAAAGAAATTGTGGCTTTAACTGTGCGCACTCATGACCCTAAAAGTAAATACTGGCAAGTGAAAGGTAGTGCCAATGTTCCATTCCTTGTGGGCAAGGCAAATACTCCTTTAGTGCTTTTAGAAAGTGCGCTAGATGCAGTGCTTTTGCATCAAGAAAGTGGTGCTTCTTGCGTAGCATTTATGGGTAGCACAAAGCCACCAGACGCCACCGTTTTGCAAGCCATTTCTCATGCACCTTTAGTGCTTGCTTGCCCTGACAATGACACAGCAGGACATAGTGCTTGGCAACGCTGGAAAGTGCAATTTCCTGCCGCCATTTTATGGCCTCCACTTGAAGCAAAAGACGTGGGTGAAATGCACTCATTAAGCATGAAAAAGTGTAACGTTCCAAGCCTCAAAAATTGGTATAAAGCCGCCCTCATTTACGCGCAAAATTTGCCACAAAAAAGGGAGCTTTCTTCATGAAAAAATACTCCCTTTGTAAAGCAAAAAAGAGGCAGACACACCCCCGCCCATTGCCTTTCGTAGCTTCAAGGAAAAACGACTGCCTAAGCCGTGATTTCTCT
>CAYJHS010000251.1:0-3806 GCA_964369815.1 uncultured Desulfovibrionaceae bacterium | reverse complement strand
GGTGTGGGGGGAGAGGGAAAAACTTTTTGGCGCTAGCAAAAGTTTTTCCCTCTCCCCCCACAAAAACGCGGTTGACATAAAAACCTGCGAAGATTCGAGCACTAGCAAAAATTTATTCCTCTCCCTCACAAAAAAATTACCTTATTTTCCCATTAAAAAAAGTTTTCAACAGTTCAGCACATTTTTCACTTTTGACGCCGCCCATATGCCATACTTTGTGATTTAGAAAGGGCTGCTCAAGACTGTCACAGCAAGAGGAAATGGCACCGGCTTTAAGGTCTTGTGCTCCATAGACTAGCCCGTCAATGCGGGCATGTACAAGAGCGCCGGCGCACATGAGGCAGGGTTCGAGGGTCACCACAAGTACTGTACCTTTCAGTCGATAGTTTTCTATTTTTTTACCGGCTTGGCGCAGGGCTAGGATTTCTGCATGAGCGGTGGGGTCGTGTTTATGAATACAAGCATTGTGTGCTCGCGCGAGGATTTCTCCTTGTGCGCTGACCAATACTGCTCCTACGGGAACTTCATCATGTAGCGAACTGGCCTTGTGGGCTTCTTCTAGAGCCATGTCCATGAGTTGTTCCCAGGTATATCCTTTGGGGGCAGAGGGGATGGGGCCTGCCAAGGCCATGCTTTGAATGTCCTTGGCAGGGGATATTTTGCGGTTCATTGTGGGCGAGCTAGATGATTACACGACGCTTAATGATGCGTACTACATCTTCTGGGGTATCACAAACGATGATGCGGTCGTCGAGCTCTTCTTTATTGATATACCCACTTTCCATCATGGAATTTTTGAGCCATTCCAAAAATCCTTTCCAGTATGAGGAGTCATAGAGGATGATGGGGAAGGGGCGAATGCGCTCAGTTTGTGCCAGCACAAAGGCTTCAGAAAACTCGTCAATGGTACCCATTCCGCCGGGCATGACTACATAGCTCATGGCGTATTTCACAAACATGAGCTTGCGCACAAAGAAGTAGCGGAATTCGCAACGGGTTTGCACGTACTGGTTAAAGCCTTGCTCGTGAGGTAGTTCAATGCCAAGGCCAATGGAGGGGCCTCCTGCTTCAGTGGCGCCTTTATTGGCGGCTTCCATAATGCCTGGGCCGCCGCCGCTGATGACGCCGTAGCCATCTTCTACGAGTAGGCGGGCGATTTTTTCTGCTGCTAAATAGTGTGGATGGTCACGAGGGGTGCGTGCAGAACCAAAAATGGAAATGCAGTCTTGCGTAATATTATTCATTTTATCAAAGGCCGTGGCAATTTCAGCTAAAATACGGATGACACGCCAAGATTCTGTGCTGCTATTTAAGTCGTCGATACGTGTTTGGTGTTTCATAACTAGTCCTTTAGGTTGAGTTGGAGTCACAGGAAATGTAAAAGTATCTCTTCTAGTAACGCACAATTAATATTATATATGCCTTGAGTATAAGAAGCAAGAGGGAATTATTTAGCGTGGGCTGTCGTCAAATCAAAAATCTGAAAATTAACTGGGTGTGAGGCTTGCACTTTGGCAATGCACACGGCATAATAGGAATCATTCACTCTTTATAACTGGGGGTAACTCATGAAGGTACAGTTCTTGGGCGCAGCGCAAACAGTAACTGGTTCTTGCTTTATGATAGAAGCGTGCGGAGCTCGTTTTTCTGTAGATTGTGGTATGCATCAGGGGAATAAGGCCATTGAGGAACGCAATCAAGAAACTGCCATGTATCGAGCCGCAGATATGGACTTTATCCTCATGACCCACGCGCACATTGACCACTCGGGTCTTTTGCCTCGTATGGTGCAAGAGGGTTTTAACAAGCCTATTTATTGTACACCGGCTACGCAAGACTTGTTAGAGATTTTACTTTTGGATAGTGCGCATATTCAAGAAGTGGAAGCCAGACAAAGGGCAGAAAAATATAAACGCCGTGGCAAAGGGGAGGCACCGCCAGCCCTTTATGTGACACAAGATGCTGAAAATACTATTCCTCTTTTTCAGTCAGTGGAATATTCGCAAACCTTTGAGCCTCATCCTGGTATTAAAGTGACTTTTCATGATGCCGGTCATATCATTGGTTCTGCTTTCTTATACCTTGAGGTGACCGAAGATGGTAAAACCACTACGGCTATCTTTTCCGGTGACCTTGGCCGTGCCAATGCCTATATATTAGAAGACCCAGAAATCCCTAAACATGCGGATTTTATCTTTCTTGAGTCCACCTATGGTGACCGTGAGCATAACACCACTACAGACCCGCACGATGAACTGGCAGAAGCCATTGCATATAGCTATGGAAAGGGGGAAAAGGTCATTATTCCGGCTTTTGCCGTGGAGCGCACTCAAGAAATTTTGTATTGCCTACATAAACTTGCTTCGGATGGTAAACTTCCTGCAGATATGCCTATTTATGTGGATAGCCCGCTGGCTATTCGCGCCACAGAGGTGTTTACTAAGCATTCGGAATTATTTGACGATGAAGCGAAGGCCTTACTCGCTAAAGGAGAAGATCCTTTCTCGTTGCCTAACTTGCATTATAGCATGGATGCTCAAGAATCTCGTATGCTTAATGAAATGAAAGGGCCAGCCATAATCCTATCGGCGAGCGGCATGTGCAATGCCGGACGCATTCGCCATCATCTGCGCCATAACTTATGGAAACCTGGTGCGAGCGTGGTGTTTGTAGGGTATCAAGGTGTGGGTACTCCCGGTCGAAAAATTGTCGAAAAGGCTGAATCTATCACTCTTTTTGGTGATGATGTTAAAATTTCTGCCAGAATTTTTACCATTGGTGGTTTTTCTGCGCATGCCGGACAAGCACAGCTTATTAATTGGGTTGGCGATGCGCTGGAAAAAGGCAGTCAAATTATCTTGGTGCATGGTGAGGAAAAGGCACAACAAACCCTAGCCGGAAAATTAAAGGAGAAATATGGAGTAGAAGTGGCTATTCCCGCTTATTTGGATGAGCTTATCATCGAAAGAGATAGTGAGGCTGCCTATATACCGCCTCCTGCTCTGGCAGATCAAGAAGTGGTCATGCAGACAATACCCGCCCTTGGGGCTGTGCGTGGGCCGGTTGATGCACAAAATGCGCCGGTGGATTGGACATATCTTAGGGATGAACTTGAGTTTAAGGTTACAAAGCTAAAAGAAAAAATGGATGTGATGGAAGGACGTCCGTGGTTTGAACAAACGGAATTTAGGGACAGTTTGAATAATCTTTCCTATGAACTTACAAAATTGATGTCAAGGTTATAATGCGTATAATATCAGGAGCTTTTCGAGGGCGTGTGCTCAAAACAGTGGAGGGCCCCGGCTATAGGCCGGCTATGTCACGGGTGCGTGAAGCACTTTTTTCTATGTTGGAATCGCGAGGCGTGGTGTGGGCTAGTACAAGTGCTCTGGACCTGTTTGCCGGTTCTGGTTCTTTGGCTTTTGAGTGCCTAAGCCGCGGAGCAAAAGAGGCCGTGCTAGTGGAAAATGCTGCTCAAGCGGTGAAGTGCTTGCAACAAAATGCTGAAAAGTTGGGGCTTGACGCTGGGCGTTGTCGTATCCGCCACGAGGATGTGTTAAAAGTACTTGGCAAGCGTAGCCCCCAAAGGTATGATGTGGTTTTTATTGACCCACCCTATGGGAAAAACTGCCTGATGCCCACCTTGAATGCTCTTTTGCGGCAAACTTGGGTGCAAGAAGGGAGCATCGTTACGGCAGAAGTGGAAGCTTCCCTTGTATTTGACAGCGAAAATGCACATCCACAATTGGAAGTGCTCACCGAAAGAACCTTTGGACAAACTCGAGTTATTTTATGGCAAGTAAAGA
>CAYJHS010000250.1:0-3906 GCA_964369815.1 uncultured Desulfovibrionaceae bacterium | reverse complement strand
AAACGCTTGGCATAACATATAAATCACTCATGGCATACATGCGATCTACATCTTCTCCCCGCAAAAAACCCGTGAAGTGAAAACGATTGCCCATGCGCATACGGGCCACCAGATCAATCATGCGAGAAAGCATATCCCCACTACCTGCCATGATAAAGCGCACGTTAGGCATACGTGAAAGTACAAGTTTTGCCGCTTCTACAAAGTATTCCGGCCCTTTTTGAAAGGTAATGCGTCCCATAAAAAGGACATACTTTAATTTTTCATCATGGGTTGGGATTTGTAATTTCGAGCGTGACTCTTCCTGTGTCACGGCATTATGCACTACAACAATCTTCTCGCCATCCACCCCATAAAGGTCAATAATACGAGACTTTGTATAGTGACTCACGGCGACAATAAGGTCAGCGGCTTCAATGCCTGCCCGTTCAATGGTGGCTACTTCGGAGTTTAAGTGTATGCCGCTGCGGTCACTTTCTAAGGCGTGAATGTGCACCACAAGCGGTTTTTTTGTAAGGTGCTTTAGTGCAATGGCCGCAGGGCAGGTCATCCACTCATGGGCATGAATAATGTCAAACTCTTCATGCTGAAAAGCAAGCATACTCTGGCTGTAGCGAAATACTTCTTGCATTAAGTCTTGCCCATAGCCGCCATGTAGTGAAACTACAGTATCTCCTTCATGGCTATGTGTTTCATGGACAATACGTGTGAGTTGCGTTTTAGTTGTTTCACTGAGCATTTCTTCGGTATATTGCATAAAGGTTTGCGGTGCAGCGCAAGGATCATACATATAGGAAGATTCACTGTGCATGATATTTTCTTGCCAATGTGCATAGCTGTGCGATGTGGCGTAGGCATGCAACATGGATTTTATCGGTCGGATGCGTAAATGTTTTTCCCATACTTCATGCACTACTTCTGTAGGCTTTTTTGCTGGAATGGGTAGGGTTTTTTCCACATAGTGCTGGACCATTTTGTCATAGACCTGCGGGCTTTCGCTATGCACATAGGAAGGCATGGTATACGCCTGTGTCCAGTGAATGCGCTTTCCTGAAGCTTCCTTTAGGGTGACCTTATCCGGAAGTTCAACTTGCTCCTGTGTTTCCATACGTGGTAAGACAAAGGTAATGTCAATTTCTTTTTCGGCTAAAGCACGTGTTATACCATAACAGGCTGTTCCAAGTCCTCCGCTTTTATAGGGGGGGAATTCCCACCCCAACATAAACACTCGCATAAATTCTCTCTAGTGACTGTAAGCCTATAAAATGTTGATAAATATATAAAATGTGTAAACAGTAATACCTTGTTATGAGTTTTGCAGTGTGTCCTCCCAAGCTTTAAAAACCTTGGGAGCGGCTGCATTGAGTTTTGCCAAAAGACGCACAAGTTCCGCCACGCTCCATGCTTGGGCTATGCAACCACCGGGCTTGTGTGGTGGGTCTGCATTGAAAATCTCAGAAACTGTACCAATGCCCGCTGCGGCAAGATGTGTGCTGAGTAGTGGGGTTAACTTTTCCAATAGCTCCCTTACAGCACTATCCACATCAAAAGCCACACGTAGCAGCGCATCCCCATAGGCACCTAGAAGCCAAGGCCATACGGTGCCCTGATGATAGGCCGAATCTCGTTCGTCTGGATTGCCCTCACACTGTGACTGATAGGCTATGTCATTGGGAGCCAAGGTGCGCAGGCCATAGGGGGTCAAAAGGGCGTTGCGGCAGGTATCTACCACGTCTCCCCAATATTCTTCATCAAGAATGGCAAAGGGGAGCCCCACAGCAAAGAGCTGATTAGGGCGCAGGCTCGCGTCCACTTCATGCGGGCGCCAACAATCGGCAAGGTAGTTTCCACGAATATTTTCAATCCAAAACCGTTGCACAAAGACTTTACGCATATTATCAAGCGAGCGTTGATGGCATAAAATATGTGGATACTTTTCGCCGTACTTTTTGGCAGTTTTTTGCGCAAAAGCTAATAAATTATACCACAGAGCATTAATTTCCACTGGGCAACCATGGCGAGGGGTGACGGCTGTACCGTGAGCATTGGCATCCATCCAAGTGAGTTGTGTGCGCTCATTACCCACATGCAAAAATCCTTCTGGGTCGCAAAATACATGAGGCACTGCACTGGAAGCATATTTTTCAATGACGTTTTTTATAAAATTCCAGCAGTGTTGACGCACAAGCTTTGGCCCGTCGTCCATGGTGTTAAAAGCTGTCTGGGCAGCCCACGCATACCAGAGGGATGCATCAATGCAATTATAGGCATGGTTACCGTCAGGAGAAAACATATTAGGGATGCCTCCCTCGTTGGATTCCTTCGCTAAACGATTTAATATTTCCATGCCTTGCTCGTGCTCCCCTTGAGCAAAGGTCAAGCCAGCAAGTGCAATGCATGTGTCCCGCCCCCATGCGCCAAACCAATGATACCCAGCTACCACAGCCTCTCCACCCATAGCGTCAGGGATGAGAAAACGTCTGCTTTCATGCCTGAGCTGCGCTTCAATGGCAGAAATTTTTGATTTTTTAGCCGTATTTTTTTTGCGTCGCTGTTTTTCCGCATCCCAAAGCTTGGGAAGCGACCCTAACTTTTCCACCACATCTTCGGTAGCAGCCGCAAGTATGAAGGGTTGGTCGAGCTTAATTTCAATATCTATAATGCCCGGCTGGAAGAGATCCTCATGGTTTGGGAAACCTCGCTCTGCTTCAACCATGTATTCAATATTATTGTACCAATCTGGAGAAGGATGGAAAACAAATGGAGCACTCGTTTGCATGAAAAAAGGCGGGAAAGTATTGTATGGTCTGATGGAAAAGCCATCATTGGCAGGCCATGTTTTTACTTGTAAATCAATATTAGCTGCGGCTAAGGCATGCATATTGCGATAGGCCAGCAGGGGCTTTATTCTTAAGCGAGTATCCGCTGGCAGAGTAGAGCAAGCATCGGCATGGTCACCGCAAGTGAGGCTATAGCGTATGAGCGTGACATTTTCCTTGTGTAACATCATGATTTCACGAGTTAAGTATACATCACCATAGCGATAGACAAAAGTTGGGATGTTGTCGATTTTTACTTCATATAAATACTCATGACCACGAGTATAATAAACGGCCGGGTGTTTGCGGCAAGAAAAGGACGCTTCTTTGTCGCCAATAAGCATAGACTCTTCAAGCGTAGAAAGAAGGACAAAACGCCCAGGGGGATTACTAAGCTCTACAGAGAGTAAACCATGATATTTTCTTGTATTGCAACATACAAGAGAACTGGAAGCATAGCCTCCTAAACCATTAGTTTCAATCCATTCCTTACGTAAAGATTTACGCAGATTTTGGCAGTCCGTTCTATTAAACACAAATTGCATACATGCCTCTTTTTCTCGATTTAAAACAGCTTAAGAAAAGACAAACTCATAAAACCTCGTACAGTAATCTGTAGAGGTTTGAGTTTTAGCAGAGTACTTACAACTATATATAATAAAAGTAATTGTATGTATTCGCAATGTCGTCACATTTTGGTTACAATTGAATCAAAAACACTCTAGCACCTAGGAATGGAAAATACAAGTGTATTATACAGACATTGCAATTTATCATATCGTGTGTTGTGTGAATTTTTTTGGGGGAAAAACTTTTGTGAACAAAAGTTTTTCCCCCAAACCCCCTTTTCAAAAAACTTTCAATGCGACAAGACCCTTTTGCTAAAGGTACATTTTGCCGCAATGGAGTGTAGATGTGGGGGAGAAGCGTAGTTGCGGCACAATATGACTTTAAAAGTAAAGTGTCGTGGCTATAAAAAGTTTTTGAGGGAGGGGGGGGGGGGGGGGGGGGGCGTTTTTTTTAAAAATTCCCCCCCCCCCCAAAAAAAACAAATTTATGGTTTTTTGGGGGGGTTGGTAATGTTGAA
>CAYJHS010000249.1:0-3916 GCA_964369815.1 uncultured Desulfovibrionaceae bacterium | reverse complement strand
AGCAGAAGGTTTCTTCGCGGATGGTGCGCTCTGGCATTTCGTAGAAATTATTACACACAGCACGCAGCACTTCACGTGGCTCATCCAAAAGACCCATAGCACGAGCAGGGTTACAAGAGTCATGCCACGTGGTGACAAGATGGTCGTTACGACTGGGGTCAAGGTTGAGCTTATTATGACGAATAAGGTCAGCGGTAAACTCAGCAATGTGAATCATCTTGGTAGAGGCGGCATTTTCAAATACAGTACCGGTAATGGGGGACTTTGGCGTTTCCATATGGGAAGGAGTTGGCCCGTTGTAAGTGTCCATGTACTGGTTGATAACACGCCACATGTGACCGCACTCGCCGCCGATGATGTATTTACAACCAAGGCGCTCGGCCTCAGCATACATCTTGGCGTTGATTTTCTTGGCCATATCAAAGGTGGTGAAGGAACCGAAGTTACCACCCTCAGAAGCGTAGGTACTCATGGTATAGTCAAGCCCAAGCTCGTGGAAGAGCAAGAGATAACCCATGAAGGTATAGATGCCGGGGTCAGCAAAAGCGTCGCCGGAAGGGGTGATGAAAAGAATTTCATGCCCTTTTTCGTTGAGCGGCACATTGGGACGAATGCCGGTAACTTCTTCACAGTCGTCAGCCAGAAATTCTGCAATTTCCTTAAAGGCGTGGGGCTGGATACCAAGGTGGTTACCGGTACGGTTACAGTTGTTCACAGGATCCATAATCCAGTGAAGGCCTAAACCGATTTCGTGCATAAGTTCACGCACAATGGCGGTGATTTCTGCGGTATCGATGCCGTAAGGGCAGTACAAGGAGCAGCGACGGCACTCGGTACATTGATAGGAATAGTAGAACAATTCCTTTACAATGGCATAGTCAAGTTTACGTGCGCCCACTTTAGCGCCAAGGAGCTTGCCAAGCATGGTGTAGTCATAGCGATACAAAGAGCGCAAAAGCTCAGCACGTAAGACAGGCATGTTCTTGGGGTCGTTGGTACCTATAAAGAAGTGACACTTATCAGCACAGGCGCCACAACGAACACAGGTGTCCATGAAGACTTTAAGTGAACGGTGTTTTTCAAGGCGTTCAGCAAAGGCGTCACAGAGTATTTGTTCCCAATTGTTGGGTAAATTCCAATCTTGTTCTGCCGGATTCCACTCGTGTGGATTGGGCATATGTAGATTTTCCATGGTTTCTTTCTTGGCTGGATAACAAAAATTCCCAGGCGTAAAAGCTGGCTTTGTGTCCATCCAATGCCGATTGGGGAAAGCTGGGCGCTTTTCAATCAGCTCTTGTGGTGTAGGCAGTTTGGCCATGGTTTCTCCTTATTTTGCAGGTGCTTGTGCAGGTTCGGTTTCGTCTTCTTCCGGCACAAAAGGCTTTTCTAGGGGCAGTTCTGCCTCAGCCATAGCTTCGCGGAAGTCGTCTTCATATTCTGCATAGGTTGTGTACTTCTTGGGAGGATTCCAAGGATTGATATGACGCACTGCACGAGAATTGTTAGCCATGTTACGAGTTGGGCTAAAGAATACACCAGGAGCATGCATCAACTTGGAGAAGGGGAAGTAGATAAGCAAAACACAGACAAGGGTCAAATGCACAAAGAACATGGCGCCGATGCCTTCGGGAAGTACAGGGCTAAAGTTCACAAGCCCCATGGTAAGTACTTTCACGCTGGCAATGTCGGTCTTATCCAAGTAGCGGAGCATAAGGCCAGACCAAGCAATACCAATGATTAAGAAAAGTGGGAAATAATCATTGATAAGGGAGATATAGCGTACACGTTCGTTGAAAATGCGTCTACACAACAAAAAGACTGCGGCAATAAGTAAGATACCACCGGTCATGAAAAAGCGTGGCGCACCAATTTGCATAATGCCGTCCACTGCTTCCATAAAGCCTATACAGCTTGGCACCGGCTCAAGGAAGAACCGAAAGTGGCGTATAAAGACCATAAGGAAAGAGTAGTGGAAAAGTAGGGCAAAAAGCCATAACCATTTAGAAGAGTAGTAGGCAATGCGTGGGCCTTCGCCTTTGTAGTTTGCGTGTACGTCTGCGTGGGTATTGCGGAACAAAGAACGGAATAGAAATACTTCTAAACACATACGTTTGATAACACCAAGGGTTGTGGTTGGGTTATCAAGCTCTGCATGTTTTATCCACGGCAAAGATTTCTGTTGACCACCAGAGGTGGGAATACAGAAGGGTACAGGCGACTTACTCCAATAGACCATGCGCCAAATGACGCCGCCGATGAAGATAATCACAGCAACGTAGGGCAAAACCAGGCCGAACAGGAAACTAAGCCCGATGCCCGTTCCAATCCATGCTATGGCAGCCATTGCCAAGACTACCAGTAATGAAGTGATCATTTCCTTACCTCACTGGGCTAAAAATTTACTCAAAAGCCGACCATCCAATCGGGCTTTTCTTCTTTCCCATACCACGAGAAAGAATGACTCTTTTATGCTTATTTATTAAGTTAATCCTTAATAACCGAAGCCATTTCTTTAGGCACAAGGCCATGACGCTGTGCTAAGCGTACAATTTGTGAGTGCCCATTACGGATTTCTGTAATGCGCATTTGGGCAATGGTCTCACGGCTTGAAACATACATTTCAAAAGCCATAAGGCAAAGGGTATCTATGCGAGATTCTGCCTCAAGGTAAGCAGAAACATTGCCATTTTTAATACATTCTTCTAAAAAAGCTTCACGAAAAAGTTGCTTGAACATAAAGAGCACCCCAAGGCCTTGCGAAGGGGTAAATTCTTGCACCGAGCGAACTTTAACAAAGCGCTCTAAGGCCAGAGTGAGTCTATCTTCTAAAATATGTTCACCAGCAGCAGCATCAAACATGTAGTTGCCTACGGTAGTGGTGATTTCTCCTACTGGGTTAGCAAAATCATCTTTTTGAGTGCGCAAAAAACCTGTAGTTTCCAACGGGTAGGATTTAAATACCGATTCAGCCCATCGATTGACTACTTCAGATTTTTTTTGGCGAAAGAGTTCTAATATATTCATAAAATAGCAAAACCTGTATGTATATGGTGTGTTTTTTTGCACGCCACAGTACCTGTTTAGGTAGTTAAAAAAGCTTTGGAAAAAGAATGTAATGTAATTATCACATGTTATACGCAGTATTGGTATGTATTTTTAAGAACGAGGTAAGTTCTTTTTATCCCAAAGTGAAACCTTTACAGCTCTTAATCTATAATGTTGTGTACGTCAAGGTGTTTATTGTTGGATGGTTGTATACAATTTGGGGGTTTTAGTTTTGATTTTTTGTTATATAGGGGGATTAAGGGGGGATCATGAGATTTTCTTCGCCCTTGCCTTGTAGTTATATAAATGACTTTTGTTACCTCCGGTGAGGGCAAAGGGATTATGAGATTCTCGCCCTTGCCTGACATATTGATACTTACAAGATTTTTGTCACCTCCGGTGAGGGCAAGGGCTCAAGGGGCTAGCCGCCCTGGCCGCCCTTGCATCCCGCCTCCCCGCTACCGCCCTTACGCTGTGGCCTGTCCTTTCGGGGCTGTTTGCTCCGCAAACGATCCCCTACAGGGCATGAAAAGCCAAGGTCTTTTCATGCGGCACAGCGTCGGGAGCCCACGGTAACTATTTAATCTTGCTGGATATGGCAAAGCGGTGAGGTGCAGCTACAGATAGTAATTTTTCCTGTAATATCATACTTCAGATAAAGCTTTTGTGTATAACAAAGATATTGTTATAAAGATGCTATATTTTTTGTAAGGAGGAACACCGCGTATTTGCAGAATTTACTTTGTTGCGTACTTATTTTTAGCCTGTAATGGGTAATTGTTAAATGCAGTATTTCGTTGCGGCAAGAAATGTTTTTTGAAGGTGGAGTCTCGTCGCATTGAAAGTTTTTTGAGGGGTGGGGGTTTGGGGG
>CAYJHS010000248.1:0-3963 GCA_964369815.1 uncultured Desulfovibrionaceae bacterium | reverse complement strand
TACCAGTATTTTTATGCTATACCGCAAATACATAAACACCGCTTCCCCTGTTCCATGCCGTATGCGGTAACGATATAATAAAAAAAGCAATTAACGTCGATGCTGCTAATGCCAGTATTTTCATACGACATGGGCACTACATAAACACCCTATCTCCGTATCTTTCAAAGGTTTTATGTAGTTGCGGCATGGTATAAAAATACAATTGGTATCGATGTAATTGATACCAGTATTTTTATGCTATACCGCAAATACATAAACACCGCTTCCCCTGTTCCACACTCCCTTATGTCTTTTTCATAAGGTCAAGATGGGTGCGCAAAATCCACGTAGACAATGGGGGTACAGTCTTACTGCCATCAGTAGGAAACCATACAATATTAGTTACTTCACCTTCAATATGTGACCACGCATCATATTGCAAGCACACCTTCCAAAAATTTTCTTTTTCCATATGCAAAAGCGCCCGTACCCGACACGAAAGCCAAAAGGAGCTTGTTTTACTCTTGGCAGGCGGATGTGTATTTTCTGCAGCCTCAGGAGGTGCTTCTTGAGCACCCTCTGTATGCGAGCTCACAGTTCTGGGAGGTTTTGCAACGTCTTTTTCCTTGTTAGCAAGGACTAGCAAAAAGAGCAAGTGCGCACCGGGCTTCATATTTTGCGATCTATGCCACATGGCCCGCTCATGAATAACTAAACACATGCCACCGGCAGAAATATTCTCCAAGCCCATATCATTATTTCCCCGAGAAGTATAGGCAAGGTGTGGTTTTTCTAAATCATTTTTATGCGTAGGCAAGGGCTTACCCGGATTCATAATCCACATACCAAGACCAAGCACGCTATGTTTGGGCGGTGAAAAACGTAAAGTTTCTCGATTTTGCCCTGCTAATATTTCATACGGCACATTTAGGGTCAACTCAGTAACATGATCTTTTCGTACACTTTTACTTGCAACAGAAGTCAAATGATAAAAGGACATCTTGCCCTTTTGATTTACGGGGAAAAACATACGCAAGGATACATCTGTCCACTGATGCGCCCCAAAAGCATCTAAAAGCTGCAATACAAAGAAGTCTTTTCCCACCACATTACAGACAGCTTCGCCGGTAAACCCCTTATAGTCACCGGCTAAAACCTCCAAACGAAAAGTGCTACGCTGTACTAAAGTAAGATTGAGGACTTCTTGCACAATGCGAGTGCGCATCTTTTTTTGTTTATAAAAATAGTATATTTTTTCCAGGCGTCCCACAAGAGAGTAGCCAAAGACTGCCAAAGCAATACCCACTAAGCAACCCACAAGAACATCAGTTACCTGCATAGCTTCCCCACTTTTGGCTAAACATCAATCTTGGCATCGTAAAAAGTATATATCCCCTTACGTTTCTTGGATCTATATAAAGCTTTATCGGCATTAGCATACAGGTCTTGATAACTGCTGCCGTCTTTGGGGAAAAGTGCAATTCCAATACTACAGGAAATATTGACTTCCACACCATCATCGGTAAGTGTTTGGCGGAAAAACTTCAAAACATTATCCAATTTAACCAATAATGCACCAAGTTTTGGCATGTTTTTAATATAAACTAAGAATTCATCTCCGCCGATTCTACCCACAATGTCATCACTACGGAAAATACGTGACAATCCACTAGATAAATCTTTAATAACCACGTCACCACGGCTGTGACCTAAGTTATCATTTACTTGTTTAAAATTGTCCACGTCCACAATGCAGAGCACGCCTCTTTGAGTGCTTTCCAAGGTCAGCTCACGCTCCACAAGCTCGGCGGTAGCAATTTTATTGTATAGTCCTGTGAATGCGTCGCGTTGTACATCGTCCCGTAATTTTTGTAAGGAACGTGTTTCCTCGTCCACATTTTTAATTTCACCAATGGCTTTTACAGTGTTGTCTCCGTGGTCAACCCAAGCATTTTGGCGCATTTGACACCAAAACCATACACCCTGCGCATCTTTAATGCGTATAAGCTGTTCTGCTGTTTTTTTACCAGTTTGCAAAGCATATTGCATATCATTAATGCCCGATAAGTCATCGGGATGAATAACATCTATACTGACTATATAGTAGTCAGGATCATTTTCCGGCAAGGGATAACCAAATTTGTTATAAAACTGCTGTGTGGTTCGTAATTCTTTCTTAGTCCAGTCATATTCATAAAGAATTTTTTCAAAATTTTCAAAAATTTGCTTATAACGCTCAGATGTTTTTTGATTATACAGCTCGCTTTTTTTACGTTCTGTAATGTTAGTGACAATGCTCCAAAACCAACGACCAGAAGAATCTTCCATAACCCGTGTAGTTTCTAAAATCCAAAGAGTAGTCTTATCCTTAAGCAATAAACGATATTCTAAAATAACATTCTCTTGGTCGCTACTGAGTATGGAATGTAGACCTTGCTTTACATTCCACAAGTCTTTTGGGTGCACAAGTTTAGCCCAATGATTGCCATAGTCATCACGCAAGGACTCCGCACTAATGCCAAGAGATGACAATAGCGAACGCCCAAAGTCAAGCACTGTCCACTGCTCGTCAGCCTTAAAGCGCCCCACACCGCAAGGAATTTCATCAAAAAGCCACTGCAAACGGTGAGCATAGTGTTCTGCATGTTTACGATCACGCAGCTGAATGCGTACAACAAGGTAAAGCATTATGGCACAAAAAATAAACCACACCAAGGCGGCAGCCACCACCACATACACAACATAAGAAAGTCTCTCTCCCACATCTTTTTGTGGTATGGTGGCAACAATAACCCAGTTTTTACTAGTTGTAGGGGTGAGCGTCATATAGTAAGAAACGCCCTGTATGGTAACTTCCTCAAAGTCATTGCGCCCCACCTTGAGGCTATGGGCGATGCGTCGCAAAACGGCAGCCGAACTTGAAGAAGCATGCCCCCACACGTCCAAAATATTCTCGCCCAAAGAAAGCGCAGGAAAAGTTCCACCAAGCACGAAGCCCTGAGGGTCAACTATGCTGTAGCGCACATCTTCGTGTAAGGATTGCAAAGAAGCAAGTTGTCTAAACTTTTTATGTTCTGTACCACTAAACAAAATACCAAAAGGCTGGTTATCATACATGACAGGAGCCGTATGAAACAGCATGTATTTACCAACGTCATTCAAATAACCCATGGCATAAAAACTTTTTTTCCCACTTTGGAGCAAGCTTTGTGTAGTGGCATCAAAAGTTAGAGCCCCTTGAGAAAGAGACGCTATATGTAGTTTTTTATCAAGGGCAATAAAACCCACAAAGTCTAACTTTTGCGCACGTTGCAAAATTTTTGCGAGCACCGCATCAACGTTACTTTCCTTTGTGGTGTGTAAAGCAAAAGCGAAGTTAGCCGCAGTGGTTTGTAAGTAATCTTGAGAGCTTATAACATCATAACTCAGCGCATGGGCAACGCTTGTAGAGGAACCGGCAAGAGTAGTATAGGCTTGTTCTTTATACGCATTTTCTAAGGTATACATGAAGATGTAGCATATGCCGGCCAAAAAGAACGAGCATACAACTAAACCTACAATCAGGTATATTGCTTTATATGAGGTACGTTCATTGGGCATAATTTATTCCGAATCCGTATAAAAATAAGTATTTTTTCATTACAATACACTTTAATTCTCAATATACTATGTTGCAAAAAAAAACAAGCAGAGAATATAATAGAAACGTTATCCATGACAAGATTCGTAAACTCCTTTGGCATAAAATTTCTTGGCAAAAGTCATAATTACTGGCATAATCTCCCCATGACTACACAAAAACCCGTACATCCCCTAGAGAACCTTCCGGTGCTCACTTTTGCAAAAGGCACGCCTGTCGGAACTATTCCCTCCGATGAGGCATGTTTTGCCCTTTGTGATAACTACAATATGCTGGACAATGTACGTGAGCATTCTTTGGCTGTGGCTAAATATGCCACGGCTTTGGCACAGCTTGCCATA
>CAYJHS010000247.1:0-4021 GCA_964369815.1 uncultured Desulfovibrionaceae bacterium | reverse complement strand
CAGGGAACTATTGGGAACAAAAGTTCCCCTCCCCCAGACCCCCACCCCTCAAAAAACTTTCACTGCGATGAGATTTCTTTTTTTAAGAAATATCTTGCCGCAATGAAGCTTTTGGAGGGGGTAGGTATAGTTTTGCTGTACTATAAGTTATATGTTGCTAATAATTTTTTAATAAGGCTTTTTCCTAAAGGAAAAAGCTTTGGGCGCGTTTTGGTAGAGGATGGGGGTTTGGGGGAAGGAGACCCCTTTTTGGCGCTAGCAAAAGGGGTCTCCTTCCCCCAACAAATACTACACTATGTATTTAAAAAACTTGTCCTTTACCTGAGCCAATTTTTATGGGTTGTACCCAGTTTTTGATTTTGAGACCGAGGTCATAGCCTACAGAGCGCACCATAAGGCCGGCGGCATCGTCGGGCATGCGTTGTTGTACGCCTAGGATGAAGAGGTCAGTGGCTTGTTTTTTCTCCATGGCGCCGCCTTGTGCTATGGACCAGATGAGTGTTCCTGTTGCGACTTCGTACATTTCAATTTGTATGGATACTGCGGAGTTTCCTACGCTACCGCCATCTAGGAAATGGGTGATGTAGCCGCCTACGAGCACATTGGCTCCCTTAGCTCTGGCTAATGAGAGGGCGTCGGTGACTCTGTGTGGAATGGCGCGATCATCATATTCTAGGATGCCGAAGGATTTTTGGGCTAGCCAGACTTGCCAAATTTGTCGGCTTAAATTGTGGCTAATGTGGCGTGGTTGCGCAATATCTTGTGTGACTCGCAAAGGGACAAAAAGCCCTTTGAGTGGTTCGCCGGGGCTGGCGTCTGGCTGCACATAGACTCGCACAGGGCTCACCGTGACTGGCGTATCGCTGGTTAAGTGTATGGGCGTAGCCATTTCACCGTTCATACTGTAGGTGGGATTGGAGCCTATTTCTACGCAGCCAAAAAGATAGGGTGTAAGCATTAAGGCGATGAAGCTTAAGAATTTTTTCATTGCATCCTCTCTGTGGGAGCATCGGCACCGTGGATGCTCACAATAAGTTTTTGTTGGGAGCGTTGTAAACTTTCCAGTAAGGACATTCGTCTTTCGAGGGAGAGGCGGTGGAACTCGTCCTTTTCTGTCAGAATAATGAGCTTGCCCATTTCATCTTGCAATGCTTGCAAATGGTGTGCCTCTGCGCCGGACAAGTAGCCGTTGCTGAGCGAAAGTTCCACTAAATGCATAAGGTTTTGCGCTTGTTCGCTAATATTTTCTGGGGCAGCAATTTTAGCAAAGCGGCGCTTATCTTGAATTTTTTTCCAGTAATCACGTAAGGCAGAAAGTACACTCATACATATTCTCCCTTGGGTAAAACAGTGTTGCTATAGACGTGAAGGCTGTGGAAACTTTAACATTAAAAAGGTGAAAGATGTAAAATAATTGGAATACCTATAAGATACAGTGGTAAGATACCAAGTAGGGTTTGTGGCCAGGTTAAGCGCATGGCATAGCGGCACCCAACTGCTGTACACGCAATGCTCCAGACAAAACCTACAACTGAACCAATAACCGGAACCATACACAATAAAAGCGGCGCCGAGCCATAGGCTACCACTTGAAATATAAGGTTAAAATGTGCTCGTGTCGGCATAATAAGCCGAAAAAGTATAAAGTATATCGCTGCTGTTAAAAATAACTTAGCAATAGAAAACGCCGTATCTAAAAGTAAGATAAGTGAAAAAGAGCCTTTGGGGTTTAGCATGGTGAGTAAGAGCTGTATTTTTGGGTCATCGTCGGCTGCTGGTGCTAAGTACGTGGCCAAAACTCCGCCCCAAAAGCGTTCAATACTTATATGGACTACAGCAACAATTACAAAAAAAATCAAGGCATTTTTTTTAGGTGTATCAATAGCAAGCCCAGCAAAAAAACGTGGGGCAGCAAAAAAAATACGGGTTAATGTTTGCGAAAATGCCGAAATGAAGCCGTTGTTTTGTATATTGTCCCAAGGGTTTTGTATGGCAAATGCAGCAAAAGCTTGTTCTTGATCGGGAGAAGGACCCTCCTCCTCTGAGCTAGATTGCTCCTGATAGGCTGCAACAACTTTTTGCCTGTCCTCGGTAGGGATGTCAGCGTGTTGTGCTGGCTGTATTGGTTCTTCTTCAATATTGTTTATAATATTAGTGTGTTCGCGAGTGTTTGTTGTGTCAAAAGCAAAGTCTTCTTGCGTAGAAGTCAAGTCAGCGGTAGGACGTTCCAACTTAAAACGATGCTGACATGATGGACATGTAGCACTGCGCACGTTGTCAGGTAACATGTGTTCTGCAACTTCGCGACTAAATTGACATTGAGGGCAGGTTATTTTCATTTATTTCACTCCGAATAATGTATATATAATAGGTGACAAGAAAAGTCAAAATGTGGGACGGGGGATTTTGTTTACAAAAATTCTCTTCTTCAAAAAAAGAAAATTTTATATGGGAAGCGTATATATGTGCTTTTTATTTTGTTTCCAAAGTTCAAAGAAGTTTTTAGGCAGGCAGGGGTAGTTATCGCTGAGGGTGTGGGTGAATGAGCCTGATTTATTGAAAGTTTCTAGCCGTTGCTTGAGTTCTTCGGCGCTTTTATGGATGTGGCTATAGTGCCAGATGGGTAGATTTGGCGCAAAAGTTGGGGGAGTGGTGAGGCCTTCAAGCTTTTCGTGGACGGTATTGACAAAGCGCACTTGTGGGTTGAGCGGAAAGAGGCGTAATTGCACATCGGGCCATAAACCATGCCCTATGCGAACGTGTTGGTCGTCGCCTTCAAAGGTTAAACGGGGAAAAACAATTCCCCCCTCATAGGTGGTAGTGTCAAAATTTTTTATTGCTTCCCAAGTGCTTATATCTAGTCTTTCGTCTGCATCAAGGTACAGTACCGCGCGGGCACTGCTTTTGGCGAGTAGTCTGTTGCGCTGAGCGGAGAAGTCACCTTGCAGGGGATGGCTAAACTGCTTAAGAGGCGCAGGACAAGATAAGTTTTTACTAAAATTTTCGGCATCCCAGAGTACGAGTACTTCTTGTATCCAAGGGGGGATATGTGCAAAAAAGCTTTCAAGGTGTGGCTCTTGTGGGTGTGCGATGCAGTGCAGGCTGATATTTGGCAAGGTAGTGCATAAGGGGGGTGTTTTTTTGTTGCTCCCTAGAAAAAGCTTACGCCAATGTTGCAAGCATTGGCTTCGATCCTTAGGAGGAGTACAAAACACGAGGGCGCAATGTTCTGGCTCAAGGCTGAGGGTGAGCATAAATAAAGCCCAAGGGGATGTGTCATAAAGGAGGCTAATGCGGCCCTGATATTCACTTTTTTCAAATGACTTTAGGCAAATTTGTGCAGTCTTTTGCTGTGGTTCTAAAACGAGGATATGCGCAGGGTTTTGGGTGGCGTGTAAGGCCTTGGCAAGCTCTAGGGTGAAGCTAACATTTGCTCCAAGGAGGATGTAGCATTTTTTTCCTTGATTCATTTCTAAAAGGCGAGTCGTAGGTATAGGGATATAAGGCGCAGTTTCCTTATTATTTTGGCTATCTACATGACTGTGCCATTGCACAAGCTCTTGTGTATATTCTTGCCAGCGGCTTATGAGAGGGAAGAATTTACTTTCTTTCATGTATATCTCTAAAAAAGATTTAATTATAATGTTGTTATTGCTTTTACTTAGCCTAGCATTTATTACTTCTTCGCATAGTTATTTTATAACTTTAAGGATAAATATGTTAAGTTAGGTAAAGCTTTTTTCGCAGTGCAGCACCTACGTTTCACTTCGTCGCTGCAAATTGCTCAAAAAACATTCCCTAACTTAACATATCCTATTTTTAATATATAGTAAATTAACTTAAAATATAGGGTAAGCGTGAAAGAAATTTTATATAAATCACTACTTGGCTGTTATTCTAAAAAATACTTAATTGAACAAAATTTTATTTTTTGTCGTGCTAAAAATACCATTGCGGCAATATATTACTTTAAAAATAATACGTTGCTGCAATGGAAAATTTTTGAGGGAGGGGGGTATGG
>CAYJHS010000246.1:0-4030 GCA_964369815.1 uncultured Desulfovibrionaceae bacterium | reverse complement strand
TTCTTAACTTTTAGGGGAAGGGGGAAATCTTTTGCTAGCGCCAAAAAAGTTTTCCCCCTTCCCCTAAACCCCCATCCCCCTTTCAAAACGCGCCCATCAACGCAACAATAAAGAAGGGTGATAGCCCTACATTTCCCCCTGTGCGCTTGCGCACTGTAGGGGGGTGCGCAGCGGCAAGTGAGCAAAGCGAACGCAAGCCAATGCGTGGGGGGTCCCTTCAAGACCGCCACGCTTTTGTTTCCGTTTAATGCCAAAACAACCAGAGCTACTATCTTTTTGCTACAAAAGCGTGGCTGGTTGGTTTTTGTGGAATTTCTTTAAATTTTCAGATTTTTGCGCACACAAGGAAATGTGCACTGACGCCGTGTGCGCAAAAAGGATAAATTTTGGAGAAAGAACGCAACAGTGCAAAAACAACAGAAATTTCGTCCTCTTCACTCAAATTTTACACATCTAATATTTCCATCGCAGCTCGCACCGCTGCACACAGCGTCGCTACATCCTCTGAACTACTTACATAGGGCGGCATAATATACACAAGCTTCCCAAAGGGCCTCACCCAAACCCCCTGCTCCACAAAAAAGGCCTGCAATTTAGCCATATCCACAGGCTTGCGCATCTCCACCACCCCAATAGCACCGAGCACCCGCACATTCTGCACCGCCGCAGAACACCCACAAGGCTCAAGCCCCTGCTTCAACTCACTTTCAATACGCAGCACCTGTTCCTGCCACGCACCATCGGCAAAAATATCCAAGGACGCCGCCGCTACAGCACAAGCCAGCGCATTGGCCATAAAGGTAGGCCCATGCATAAACACCCCGCCATTGCGGCATATACCCTCCGCCACAGCTTCCGTACACTAGGTCGCCGCCAGCGTCAACATGCCCCCTGTGAGCGCCTTACCCACACACAGAATATCCGGCACCACCGTCGCCCCAAACTCTGCGCACCACTCATGTGCAAACATCTTGCCCGTACGCCCAAATCCCGTAGCAATTTCATCCAAAATCAACAACACTCCATGAGCATCACACAGCGCACGTAATTTTTGTAAGTACAAAGGATGATAGAAATACATACCGCCGGCACCTTGCACAATAGGTTCTATAATACAAGCCGCAAGCTCTTGCCCATGCGCAGCAAATGCCGCCTCCAAGGGCTGCAAAGAGTCAGCATCAAAGGGACAATGCGGTTTTCCATTAAAGGTACAGCTTGGTCTTTCTATAAAAATATGTTGTGGTAACACACCGTTAAATAAAGAGTGCATCCCATTCACTGGGTCACACACCGACATGGCGCCCAGCGTATCCCCATAATACCCCCCCAGTGGGCTAAGTATTTTAGTGCGCCCTACAGCCCCCACACCTTGCTGATACTGCAAGGCCATTTTGAGCGCCACCTCCACCGCTACAGACCCAGAATCTGCCCAAAAAAGACGTGTTAAGCTTTGTTGTGATGCTTGTGGTAATAAGGCCATAAGCTTCTTCGCCGCTTGCACCGCCGGTACATGGGTAATGCCCCCAAACATCACATGCGCCATACGTTCTGCCTGCTCTTTAGCGGCTCGCACCAGTGCCGCCTGACCATAGCCATGCGCAGCGCACCACCATGAGGACATACCGTCAATGAGCGCCCTACCGTCGCGCAAATAAAGCCGTGCGCCCTTGGCATGGGTCACCTCATAGCTGGGTAAGGGCTGCGTGGCAGAGGTATAAGGATGCCATAAATGCTCCTTATCCCATTGTAATATATCCTCACTGCATGGAGTAAAATTTTTGCCCCAACATTGTTTACACAAGTCGACTACGAAGCGGAGGCTGTCTGCTAAAATATCAAAACCAGCGCAATCTACTGTACAAATATGCGGAAGTCTACACACGGTAGTACCTTGTTTTTGCAAATAATTTCTCAAATAGTGTATATTATCGGCGCGAATGGTAGCTTCTTGGGCATCCTTAGGTATATCTACATCCTTGCAAATGACTGCCAGTAAAGACAGCCCTCGCTGTTGCAAAGCATCTATACTTAAAAGAGCATGATTCAGTGCCCCCAAGGTATTACGCACCACCAAGAGCACAGGAAAGCCCAATACTTGCATCAAGTCTAAAGAATTTTCGGAACTATTCAACGGCACACAGACGCCGCCAGCTCCTTCCAACAAAAGGGGATTTTTTTCTGTGGGCAAAGCATCAAGAATATCCTGAATAGTCAGGTTCAGCCCTTGCTTATGCGCTGCTAAATGCGGAGAAGCCGCCATAGCGTAGGAAAAAAGTGTTTTCCCATGTAGGCCAGCGGGAACATCAAGCCCAATGTGAGCAGCGGTATAGAGAGCAGCGTCACTATGCGTAGCATAACTGACGCCTGTTTGTACAGGTTTAATGGGGATATGTGTGACTTTTGCTTGCCAGAGAGCACGAGATAAGGCGGCGGAAACGAGGGTTTTTCCCACATCCGTTCCGGTACCGGTGATAAAAAGCCCCTGTCTTTTCATATGATTATCTCCAGTCCTTGGTCAGTAATCATACGACAATCATCCTCAATGCCCTTGCCCTTGGTGGTGAGATAGTCACCGGTCATGAGAGCATTGGCGCCGGCGGCAAAAATTTCGCTTTGACGCTCACCAAGCGTAGTAGGTCTTCCTCCGCAAATACGCAAAGTAGCAGTGGGCAAAATATGACGAAAAACAGCTATAATGCGCAGGGCTTCCGCACTACTCAAAGGTGGCATATGCGCAAGGGGCGTACCTTTATGGGCATGTAAGAAATTAATAGGCACATGCTGTACACCTAGCTCTTTGAGAGTAAAGGCAAAGTCTATGCGGTCTTCCCAGCTTTCCCCAAGGCCAAAAAGGCCGCCGCTGCAACATTCAAGTTTTATCCCTTGAGCGCGCTGTACCGTGGCTAAGCGATCTTGCCAGCCTTGTGTACTACACAGCTTAGGATAAAATTTTTCGCTACTTTCAAGGTTATGATGATAGCGTGTAAGCCCTGCATCTTTAAGCAAAGCCAAAGATTTTTCACCAAGGCGCCCCAAAGAACCACATAATCTTCCTTGCCAACGAGGCGAAAGTGCTTTAAGACAGCTCTCGAGGCTTTGCACATGCGCATCACTCAAAGCACCGCCACTGGTCACAATGCCCACACGGCGCAAAGGGTAGAATTCAAGCAAGGCAAGCCGATTTTGTATTTCCTGCACCGAGAGCAGCTCAAAGGTAGGCACAGCAAGAGCTTGATGATGCATACTTTGGGAACAAAAAGAGCAGTCCATAGTACACTTGCCACTGCGAGCGTTGATAATGGCGCACAGCTCTATGCCCTTTGCAAAATGTTGCTCGCGCAACATAGTAGCTGAGGCAAAAAGTTCTTCTTCATTATAATGAACTAGGGCAAGGGCGCTTTTAGGGCAAGAACAAATACTAGCGGACATGAAAATATAACCTTATATGCAGAAATTCTGGAAAGAATGCTTATAATGAATATGCACCTATGGCAAGTGTAAAAATCTAGCAATCACCAAGGGCGCTTAATTGAGAGTAATAGCCAAAAACGCCGCTTTGCCCTCAAAAAAAATTATACTTATATTTTCGATAGATAAAAAGCAAAAAAAAGTTTTTTTGAAAAAATGCAATTTTTTGCTTGCCAAGCGCATCACTTTTGCGTAAATACCTCTCTTGCGCTGGCGTAGCTCAATTGGTAGAGCAGCTGATTTGTAATCAGCAGGTTGCGGGTTCAAGTCCCATCGCCAGCTCCATAATTATTGGAAGTATCCGATATAAGTGGTGGAGTTCCCGAGTGGCCAAAGGGAACAGACTGTAAATCTGTCGTCGTACGACTTCGGTGGTTCAAATCCACCCCCCACCACCACTCCCGTCATTGGACGGCAAGTGGTTTTTTGAAACAACTGCACTTGGCTGTAGGAGACAGGCTTTCTGTCGAGGTACTACGGACTAGCGGGAATAGCTCAACGGCTAGAGCATCAGCCTTCCAAGCTGAGGGTTGCGGGTTCGAATCCCGTTTCCCGCTCCAAA
>CAYJHS010000245.1:2944-4051 GCA_964369815.1 uncultured Desulfovibrionaceae bacterium | reverse complement strand
CTTGTAATGCGATAAGTTTTCCGTCACGTTTTTGATAAATGGTGACCGTGGATTTACTGACTATGGCTGCGTTTGTTTTATTCATATATCTATCCTCAACTTTGAAATGATGCAAATATTACATATTGCACATGAGTATATGCATTTTTCGTGCAAAGTATTTATGGAATCATTAAAAATTTTTTAAACTCTAGAAATTCTTGAAAGTATTTCTAGAGAAGGAAAAGACACCTGCAAAATATACAATAAATTAGGCAAATTTTGCATGTTGCCTACCTTAAACTATGCTGTAAAGTGAAATCCATTGACGGTTACATTTTAACCGTAAAAAACGTACTTTTTGTAAACAATGGATAGCTTTAGCATATATTATACCGTGTAAGGGGTGTTAAAACAACAACACTCCCAGCTCCACCAAGCGCACCTTGGCGCAAGGTAGGAGAAATTCCCATGTGATATAAAAGCCCGTCAAGTCCGCCTTGTTTTTGAAAGGCTTTATAACAGGCATAATGCTCACCACCTATGAGAGCTTCAATGGCATGCGCCAAAGTGGCAGCCGGTAGAGCAAGGTTGCGATCTGCAAGGCAATAATCTGCTATAATAACATTTTTTGCTACGCGACACAACTCTTCTAGGCTTTGCATGGCATTTTTTTGGGGCATGGTGTGTAAAGCCATGCATATACTTGCCACGTCAATGCTTTGTGTTGCAAAGGGGAGCCTGCCAGCATCACTTAAAATAATATCGGCGTAAGGAGCATTCTTTTTGCATTTTTCCAGCATTAAAGCACTCTTATCAAGGGCTATACAATGTTTTTGTGTATGTTGCAAGTACATTCCCAAAAGACCCCCTGCGCCTGCACAACAATCTAGCAAAAGATGGTTTTCATCGCTATTTAGCACAATATCGATCACTTTTTTGCGTAAGTCACGCAGTAAAACTCCTATGATGGGTTCATATAAGTGCGGGATAATCTTGTCAAAAAATGTGGGGGGAGTGTGCAATACGGCTTGGTTGTTATCCATTGTGCAAAGTCTCAAATTGTTTTTTTACGTAGTCTTTTATGGTCTGCATGGCTGCAACGGGTGGCAAATCTGCTATGATGCG
>CAYJHS010000245.1:0-2934 GCA_964369815.1 uncultured Desulfovibrionaceae bacterium | reverse complement strand
CTATAAATACCCACTTTTTGCTAAAGGATTTTTGGTTGTGTGAAAAGCTAATTCATGAATCCATGAGCAGAGTAATAATTTAAAATCATTAATATATACAATGTCATTGTAACTTGCCAAGCGATTTTGCAAAACATCACTATAGATTTTTTCTGACCATAGGAGAGGTTCGTCTTTGGCATAAAAAGTTACGGCAGAACTTTGACCGTCTTTTTGGGAGAAATGTTCTGCCATAACTCGTAAAATATCTAATTTATCGGCATCTCTCACGGCAAGGGTGATAGTGCGAAGGGAAGGTGAAAGACTTTTAGGTAAGGCATAACGATTATGCAAAGCGACGGCGATAAGCACTTGGCGGCGAATAGACGGTGGTTCTTGTTGCAAAAAACCTTGTTTATGCAATACTTTTGCACCAAGTGTTGCATGATTGACAGAGAGAGCATATTTAAAAGTACCATATTGAGAAAACTGTAAAAATCGTCCAATGTCATGTTAGAGTGCGAACAAAACGCAGGCTCGTGCATGGGGTATGAGAGTTCTTTCTTTATGCACAAGCTTTTGCATATGAGCAAGGACATGCTCTGTATGCGGTATTTTCTGCTCTTGCATAGCATTTTTTTCACTATTAAGGCAAAAACTTTTGGCATAGTGAGCAAAAAACTCTTGATGTAAGGTGATGTCAGTATTCATAGGATGGTAGAGGAGTATATGAAAGTTTTTTGAAAAGGGGTCTGGGGAAAACTTTTGCGAACAAAAGTTTTCCCCAGAAAGAAACTATAATTACTAATTAGTATACTAACCATTACCGCCGGCGGGTGGAATTTTCACTATTTGTGATAAGCTTGTAACAATACCTGACAAGTCTGCCACGTTTTGCGGCACAATCATGGTGGTGCTTTCTTTTGCTATATTGCCATATTGTTGGATCCATGATTCTGCTATGCGCAAGTTGGCTGCTACTACGCCGCCATTGCTGTTGACTTCATTAGCTACTAGTTTAATGCCTTCTGCGGTGGCTTTTGCCACAGTTTCAATGAGGGCAGCTTCACCTTCGGCTTGGTTTTTCAGAGCTTGCATCTTTCCCTCAGACTCAGCGATAAGTGCGGCTCTTTCCCCTTCGGCTTTGTTAATTTGTGCTTGGCGTTGCCCTTCGGATTCAGCAATGACGGCTCTTTTTTCTCTTTCAGCTCGCATTTGCTTTTCCATGGCCTGCATGACGCTCTCTGGAGGAGTAATGTCACGAATTTCATAACGTAACACTTTGATACCCCAAGGAGTTGTGGCTTCATTTAAGGCCGCAACCACTTCTTGATTGATGGTTTCTCTTTCTTCAAAGGTGCGGTCAAGCTCTAGCTTACCAATGGAAGAGCGCAGGGCGGTTTGAGCCAGCTGAATGGCGCCAGAAAGAAAATTGTCGATACCATAGGCGGACTTTTCTGGCGTGACTACCTGCAAATAAATAACCCCATCCATGCTAACTGAAACGTTATCTCGGGTAATACACGTTTGCTGTGGCACATCAAGTACAAGCTCTTTTAAAGAGCGCTTATAGGCCACGGTGTCTAAGAAAGGGATAAGAATGTGAAAGCCAGCATATAATACAGTATGGAATTTACCTAGCCTTTCCACAATAAAGGCTTCTTGGTTTGGAACAATTTTTGCTGTTTTGTATAGAGCTACTACAATAATGACAGCAATAGCAAGCAGTATCACGGTAGAATCATCAAAATACATCATAATCTCCTAGTCGTTTTGTGGGTTTACAATAAGCAAAAGGTTGTCTTCTGGATCTTGCGCAGTAACAATGACTATACTCTCTTTTGGAATATGCACTTGGGCCTTGGCCCTCCAAAAGCTACCCCCTACAAAGACCTCTCCCTCTTGATGCGGAAAAATTTCTTTATTCACTCGTGCTTCTTTTCCTAAATAGGCAAAATTTTGTGGGGGGGTGTCTTTTTGTTTTCCACCTTGAAAGCCAGTAAATATTTTTTTTACCTTTTGACGTAAAAAAAACAAAGAAACACAAGTTACAAGCATAAAAGTAATAATTTCTTGCGCTGCCCCAGGGTAGATATAGGCCATAAAGGAAGCCCCCCAAGCCCCAAGGCCAAAGAAAATTAAGACAAAGGTTGGTGTTACAAATTCTAATAAAATTAAAAATGTTCCTACAATAAACCAAGTGAGCATAGGCGTTATCCTTTTTAAAGGTGTGTATCGAGAGATGGTTACACTTTAATCCTTTTTTCTCATTTCATTGCGGCAAAATATATATTAAAAAAACTATACACCGCCGCATTTAAAGTTTTTTGAAGGGGGGTGTGGGGGGAAACTTTTGTTCACAAAAGTTTCCAGCTATACAAACAGTACGAAATTAATCGCTTAACGGCACAGCAAAGCTGCGCCTACTCTTAATTTTCGGGTGCAACAAGGTATTGTTGCACTTGCCCCCCTTCTAAATGCTGTTGCGGCAAAATATATATTAAAAAAACTATACACCGCCGCATTTAAAGTTTTTTGAAGGGGGGTGTGGGGGGAAACTTTTGTTCACAAAAGTTTCCAGCTATACAAACAGTACGAAATTAATCGCTTAACGGCACAGCAAAGCTGCGCCTACTCTTAATTTTCGGGTGCAACAAGGTATTGTTGCACTTGCCCCCCTTCTAAATGCTGTTGCGGCAAAATATATATTAAAAAAACTATACACCGCCGCATTTAAAGTTTTTTGAAGGGGGGTGTGGGGGGAAACTTTTGTTCACAAAAGTTTCCAGCTATACAAACAGTACGAAATTAATCGCTTAACGGCACAGCAAAGCTGCGCCTACTCTTAATTTTCGGGTGCAACAAGGTATTGTTGCACTTGCCCCCCTTCTAAATGCTGTTGCGGCAAAATATATATTAAAAAAACTATACACCGCCGCATTTAAAGTTTTTTGA
>CAYJHS010000244.1:0-4053 GCA_964369815.1 uncultured Desulfovibrionaceae bacterium | reverse complement strand
GTTTATAGTAACTTTTGACTGTTTTCAATATATTTCAGTATTATATATATTTTTTTCAGTGTAGACTATATATTTCTTGCATGGAGGCATCGAAGCTAAAACTGCCATACACAGAAGAACGTGAATTGCAATCTAAGTTAAAAGATGCTTGGAACGAAAGACAAAAATTAACCAAGTTTGCATGACTTAACATAACTCCCTTTTTAAAAATATATCTCTTCAATGCAAGAGTTCTGATAACTGTTTTTTAAGTGTTTTGCAAAAGGGCACTAAAAAACAACTGTTTCTTAAAATTTAGTCGCATTGACTACTGTCAGCGCTCCAAAATCTTTACACAATACACTGTGCAGGAGCCTAAAACTCCATTTCTGGTAATTTTTTGTATAAAGTCTTACGAACTTTATCGGTATACTTAAAATTATTCTTCTGTAAATAGTCATATATGTCTTTAATAAGCGGATAGTACGTAGAGTTTTTATTTTCTTTGAGAAATCTCTCTAGAGAGCTTTTTAATCTAGGACGTATTTTCTTGCTTGTTCCTTCATATGCAGGTGAATTATCGATTCCTAGGATATAAAAATTTAATAGGTGATTAACTTTTGGCTTTATAAGAGATGCTATGTCACTATGAGGATATTTTTTGATAACGGTATCTCCCAAGATAATTATTTCTCTAAGTTCATCAACACTCACTGTTAAGGCTGCATCGTCTACTATGTTCTCATTTCTTTTCATAAAAGTAAGATATGCTCTGATGGTGGGTGATGTAAGCTTTGCAAAAGTTTTAACAAGATAGTTTGAATCTGTTACAGGATAATAGTCGCCTTCCAGTTGAACCAATTGAAAACCATACGACTCAGCTGCCTTTTTTGCAGTGAGAAAATATGGGTCTTTATCTACATATGGAATAGAGTATAGCGGGCCAAAAATTTCATCTTTATAAATGTTTTCGGCAATTTTTGAGTAAAATTTTTCAAAGACTAAAAAGGCAGCATCACGAGTTTCTAAGGAATCTTGTTCTGTGAAAGTTTTAAAATATAAATCTTTAGCTGCAATAATAGATTCTCCTGTAGCCTTAGGGGCAACGTCTAAAATTTCTAAGTCTTGCGCATACGTGGCAACTTTTAGCTTGTCGACTTCGGCTTTGGCAAAATTAGGGTTTACACATGTAAAAATTATCACCATAAAACACATTAATCCAAAAGCAGTAAGTCCATAACTTTTTTTCACAATTTCCATAATTACACCTTTTTTAATTATTAAGATAAATAGTTACACACATTCTAGAGAGTGTTTAGGGTCAATCTCTTCTATAATTATATCAGCGCCATCAACAAATAAAGTATCGCCTTTACCTGTGTTAAAGTCAACACTGTTACATTATCTAAATCTGACGAAAATAAAGCTAAAGAGGCGCATTTGACGACACTATCTAAGCAGACCAAGTTTTTGCGCAGGGGATGTATATAGACATATGTAGCTGGCAAAATAAGCTCTCTTAACGCGGACTACGCAAGGTGTATTTTATCAACAGCCTGCACGGTGCGTTGCTTAACCTAGGGGAACAGTTGCAATATCTTTTTGAAGTATAAGAATGTTCTGTCCGTTTTTGTGGGTATATTCTACGCTATCCATAAGTTTTTTTATCAAAAAAATACCTAAACCGCCAACTGTGCGTTCTTCAAGAGAAGCGTGTATATCGGGTTCTTGTGCTTTTAAGGGATTAAAGGGGATTCCATCATCAGAAAACTTCAGTATAAGTCGCGATGTATGGTAATTATAGGCTATTTCTACAGTGAGCTTTGCAGTAGGAGTAGCGTTTTTTTTGGGGTAAGCATATTGTACACAGTTTGTAAAAACTTCATCTCTAGCAATAAAAAGTTGCTTTTTAAGTTTTTCTGTAAGGGCTAGTTGTTGGGCTATGTCGGATATCCACTCGGTTAATAGAGTAATTGCTTCTATTTTAAGAGGAAGTATAAGCGCATCTTGACCTTGATATTGAAATGTTTTTATTTTTTCTCCCATAAAGTGCTATTTACTCTAAAGTTAATATAGTATCAAAGCCTGTCATGGCAAAGATTTCACGAATATCGTCGCTGACATTTCTAATAATCATTTTTCCATGCTTTGCCATATATTTATTGGAGATAAGAAACGTGCGAAGCCCTGCGCTCGCCACATAATCAACAGCCACAAAGTCAAGAATGAGGGTGTGTATTCCCTCTTTTTGCTTCTAACTGGCTTTCAAGTTCTGTAGCTGTTAACGTGTTTATACTTCCCGTAATTAAGACAGTAAGCGTGGTATTTTCTTGTATGAATTCAATTTCCATGGGTGCTTCTCTTTGTGTTGTTTTTCTATTTAAGAGCTCTGCACAATCATTTTCAAATATTATTTTATTGTTAAAAATTAAAAAATTATTCAACTAAAAAAACAGTGTGCAGAGCAAAAAACATAAAAATCAATGACTTATCCGGTAAGTAAAACTAGCCCTATTCTTGATTTTTGGTCGCATTGGCTAAAGCCAACGCTCTATGAGACCCTACGCAATGAATTGCGCAAAGGTCTCTATTGAGTTTGGATGCGTTCTCTATGCACAGGTTATGTTAAACTTTTAAGAGTATCAAAAACTTTCACCTTAAAACAAATATCCAGTCATAATTGTCATTTTTTTAGATAATGTCGTCAAGTTATTAATTTTTAAGGCTTATCTAAGGAAGATGCACGAGCTTTGAGGGAGTGTATACAGACATACATGACCGAAAAAACACGTGAAATCTGACGAAAAGGAAGCCAAAAAGGCACATTTGGTGATACGAGCTAGGGTAGAAGGCAAAAATTTTCGTTGTATATCATAATAGTTTTTTTTGTTCTGTTGTTTTTTATTTGGTAGTACATAATGGTTGAAAATTATTTGTATTTAAAGCTATGAGGCTAATTTCAATGACTGGAAGGCTACATGGCTACTTTATAGAAAGAGTTGACAGTGTATTTATTCCTACAGTAGGTTTAACAGATGTTGAAGCTACTAAAAGCAATTCGGCTAGTACTAAGACCTTGATTGTTCAAAAAATTCTTTTTTGTTAACTGGTGTGTTATCCCTCATGTAGCCATTAACGCTTATTTGCTCGTATATGGCTTGGCTACTTTACTTACCGCGGCTAACCAGTATGGACTGCTTATTCACGCTCTTAAGGCTGATGCTTTACAAAGGCTATGTTTTTACTGAGGCTAGTGGAACTATAATTAATGAGGTTGTATGCTAGGTTTTATGTATGTCATCGCCGCTTATGTGGCGCTCACATTTTGTATAAATTATCGTAGAAACGTTATTTAAACAGTGCTTGAAAATACATAGTGTTATATTCTGAAAAAGTACTTTTTAAGTAAAGAAAAATGTAAGAAAAAAAGGAGTAAAACATGTTGAAAAAAACCCTTGTGGTTAATGGAATGCCTCGTCAGGTTTTTGCTGTAAAAGATGGTTTCCTTTCTGACGTATTACGAGACCAATTACATTTAACCAGCGTTAAAGTTGGTTGTGGTAAGGGACAGTGCGGCGCATGTTCCGTTATTCTGGACGGTAAAGTTGTGCGTTCTTGTATTATCAAAATGAGCCGTGTCCCTGAAAATGCGTCCATTACCACCCTAGAAGGCGTAGGTACACCTGACAACTTGCATGCCTTACAACATGCTTGGATATATCATGGTGGCGCGCAGTGTGGTTTTTGCTCTCCAGGTTTTATTGTCTCTGCAAAAGCTTTGCTTGATTCCAATATAAAACCCACTCGTGAAGAAGTGCGCGAGTGGTTCCAATCTCATAAAAATGTATGTCGTTGTACAGGCTATAAGCCATTAGTCGATGCGGTTATGGACGCTGCTGCTATTATGCGCGGCGAAAAAACTGTGGAAGATGTTAGCTATAAAGTGCCAGCCGACGGACGTATTTGGGGTACCAACTTTACCCGTCCAAGTGCTCTTGCTAAAGTAACGGGTATTGCTGAATATGGCGCCGATGCCGCTTTGCGTATGCCAAAAGCTACCTTGCACTTAGCTAT
>CAYJHS010000243.1:2024-4074 GCA_964369815.1 uncultured Desulfovibrionaceae bacterium | reverse complement strand
TTCCCCCCAGACCCCCCTTCAAAAAACTTTCAATGCGATAACACTCTATTATTAAAAATATACTTTGCCGCAATTAAGACTAAAAAGGGGGGCAAGGTGCAGCAACTTGTGGATGCACCCAAAAATAAAACCTAGGGGCAGCTTTGCTGTACCGTTAAAAGTTTTATTTTTGTATTGTTGTTTAAGCCGGAAACTTTTGTGTGTTTGTTATTTACCATGTAAGTAAAGAACATTAATGCTAACCGATTAAATACCCTACAAACTCGATATTCTCATTTGAAAAATTAGTGCGCCCACGTAGATGGTTTAATGGTTTATACATCACTATGATACCATATACTAAAGTTCTAACCTCACTATATTATTATCAAAAATTAATATATACACTGAACCCCTGACGATGTGCTGCATTACAAACAGATTTACTAGTCACCGCTGAGCCCCGACGCTGTGCCCGCATGAAAAGACCTTGGCTTTTCATGCCCTGTAGGGGATCATTTGCGAAGCAAATAGCCCCGAAAGGATAGGCCACAGCGGAAGGGAAAATAGCGGGGAGGCGGGATGCAAGGGCGGCCAGGGGGTGCAGCCCCCTTTAGCCCTTGCCCTCACCGGAGGTGAAATAATCACTAAGATAATAGAAGTAGCAAGGGCGGAACTTTTCTTAATCCCTTTGCCCTCACCGGAGGTGAAATAATCACTAAGATAATAGAAGTAGCAAGGGCGAAACTTTTCTTAATCCCTTTGCCCTCACCGAAGGTGAAATAATCACTTAAATAATAAAAATGACAAGGGCAAAATATCGACACCTTCCCCCATCTGAAATGTCCCCTAATCCAACCCTACTGTCCTTTCCTTATTATCAGAACTCACCTTTTCTTCTTTTTTATTATTCACACGCAACCAAAAACCCTCATGATTAGCCATGGCAAAAGGCGTCACTTGGTTTTTGTATTGTTCGGCTGGCACAAGTAAATATACGGGTTTGCTTAAGTTATCCAATACAAAGACCCCTTTATTTGTCTTTACCACCAGCACCGCATGTCCGCCCACATTTACATTGTCATGCAAAAAAACCAACCAGAGGTCTTTGGGGGACCACTTGAAATATTGCAAGGCAAAATATTTTGTGATGGCATAGTCTTCACAATCGCCGCTACGGTTGGAGATAAACTCTTGTGGGGAAGCCCAATGCTCATTCTTGCCATAAAAGTCTTTATCCTTACGGGAAGAAATACTATTAAAAAAACCATTTACATTGCGTAATGTTTTGAGCTGATTAGGATTTTTATTGGTTATGGAAATCAGTGTTTGCCACTGTTTTTGATGATGAGATGGCAGGGGAATTTTATGACCAACAAAGATGTCATTACTATGCGCAGCCTGAATTTCTGCCCAGCGAGAGCGCATTATTTCTATTTTTTCAGGAAGTTTTGCTTTTTCTACCAACACAAATTCTGCACCTAACACCATTTGGCGTGGGCTATCCTTGGGTATTGTAACTCTTACATTTTTTTCAGAAGCTAAAGCAGAAGGAATATACGTGACACAACACAGTATTGCAAAAACACAAAAAATTGCTCTTTTCATAGTACACACTAAACCGTTAAAATACTCTAATAACTTGGTGTACCTCATAGGCAATGCCGACATAAAGTAGAGGTACTATGAAAAAATGTAGTCTGTAATCACTCTCATGTCAACCGCCTTTTATCATCCACTAAGAAAATTATCACGGTAGAAATAATCAGCACCGCACCAATCCAACCCAAAAAGGTACAACTCTCACCAAAAATATACCATGCAGCCAGTGTGGCTACCACCGGTTCAAAAGTAGCAAGCACAGCCACCTTGGTAGGGTGCAAGCGCTTCATGGCTTCACAATAGGCCCAGTAACCCATATAGGTGGACACAAAGCCTGCGCCAATGACAGCAAGCCAGGCGCTGAGGGGTAAATCAAAACGAATATCCACAAAAAAACCTATGCAAACACCCGCCGCAAGAGAGCTGTATCCATACAGCGTAAACGAAGAATACCTCACCAAATATTTTT
>CAYJHS010000243.1:0-2002 GCA_964369815.1 uncultured Desulfovibrionaceae bacterium | reverse complement strand
ATTGCCACTGCTGTAATCATGGTAAAACGTAAGCCAAAGAAAATACGAGAAAATACTGCCACCCACGCCTGTGCAGTATATAATAATACAGATGCTAGAGCCGCTCCTGCATCCTTTACAGCATACTGATAAGCCACAAAAAAGGAAGCAATGGAAAAGACCCCAAAGAGGCAAAAGACTACGAAATCTTTTTTATTATGTAAACGAATCTGCCTTAAAGCGCAGGCATGCGCAAACAAAAAAGCACCACCAATAATGGCGCGCCAAAAAGCCACATCCATAGGGCCAAGGCCAGCGCCCATGGCAATACGTCCAAAAATTCCTAAAAATCCCCAGCAAATAGCCGCCACAAACACAAAAGCATAGCCTGCATAATGTTGCATCTTCTTATTCCAATTTTCCCAAAATTAGGCCAGTAAGCAAGCGCACTCCCCGCTCAAGAGCAGCCTCATCAAAGCTAAATGATTCGGTGTGATGCCCCCTATTTTTCTGAGCCCACTCCATGCCTAACTGGATAAACGTTCCCTGTCCACCTCTTTTTTGTACATCTTGCAAAAGCCACGTAAAATCTTCCGATGCCCAAAATTTTTCACTGCGCACAATATGACTAAAACATGGCATGGTGCTTGCCAACGCATAAACATCTTCTATAAGTTCTGTGTCAGAAAAGCCATCCACGCAGTGCCCAATAGGCGTGAAAGAGTGTGTACACTTCCACATATCCGCAGCTGCCCTACAAATACGCATGGCTTCTTCAGTCATCCACCCATTTACCTGACTATCAATACCTCGAGTTTCACCCACCAAAGTGGCCTTGGCT
The DNA here is from genome assembly GCA_964369815.1 of uncultured Desulfovibrionaceae bacterium. GTDB lineage: Bacteria > Desulfobacterota > Desulfovibrionia > Desulfovibrionales > Desulfovibrionaceae > CAYJAD01. The sequence continues at coordinate 1,182 of CAYJHS010000243.1, read as the reverse complement.
GGCACCACATTGGGCGCCCCAAAACAATGCAGTTCACCCACATTTACCCGACTTTGCCCTTCACCATGACGAGAAATTGCATGCAATCCCTGCACAGCACAAGCTGCGGCAAGAAGAGCATTGTGACCCTCGTGCGGCGCAAGACCAGAGTGCGCAGCCTTTCCATCAAAGCTTACCTCAAAACTCGTATTATCCAAAAAATGCGTTGTGCCACAAATAAGCGTCTGTGGCGTTCTTGCCTGTATGCCAAGATGAAACCCATAGAGCAAGCTCACATCCCGCATAACACCAGCCTTAAGCATAGCCTTTGCACCTTGAGCAATTTCTTCAGCCGGCTGAAAAATAAGACGGATTACATAAGGCAATTTATCCAATGTTTCCCTAATCTTATGCAACGCACATGCCACACCAACCCCCATGGCAGCATGACCATCATGCCCACAAGCATGCATAATAGTACAATTTTGAGAAGCAAACCCCTCCTTTGCAGGAAAATGCGGAGCACACAGGCTTTCTTGCACATCATTGGCATCAATATCAAAACGCAAAGCAAGCACAGGACGCTCAACTCCACGCATAGCACCAAAATGCATATCCACCCATAAACCAGTCAGCCCATCCTCCATAGCATCCACAAGTTGCGGCTCTGCCCCTTGCGCTACAGCTCTCCCCTTTTCTATAGCGCACACCTCAGGAGAAGGAGGAGTTAAACGACTTGCACCATCAATAGCATCAGCACCCATAACTATATCATAATGCGCCTCCTGCCCAAGCTCAGCCTTCAGCACCTGAAAAACTTCTATAATCTTACTGGTAGTACGATACTCTGACCAACCAAGCTCCGGATAACGATGCAAATCACGCCGAAAAACGATAACTTTGGGCATCAACTGCTCTATAAGTTGCGATATATCTTGCACAGAAACCTCCGCCTTTTATAAAAGCTCTCATTATTTTTTTCTGGGGGCAGGAACTTTCTGAAAAAAGTTCCCGCCCCCAGACCCCCACCCTCAAAAACTTTTTAATGCGACAATATACAGCTTTTCAAAAATACTTCTTGCCGCAATGAAGTTTAATGAGAGGATAAGCATAATAAACCTAAAGCATTTTTTATTTATGAAGTAAATAAAAAATACTCATGCCCTTTCCAAGTTTTGTTGCGGCAAAATGTATATTAAAAAA
>CAYJHS010000242.1:0-4083 GCA_964369815.1 uncultured Desulfovibrionaceae bacterium | reverse complement strand
AGCCTTTTTGACTGCCAAAGCCACGACGTACAAGTCTTCATAGATAATATACGCAAAAAAATACGCCACCATGCCAGCTCTCTTGTGGAAATTTGCAACGAAATAGGAGACAAATACGGCATTCCTGTAGTAAATAAGCGTATTAGCGTCAGCCCCATTGCCGTGGCTGCTGCTCCTTTTGACGCTGACGGCATGGTACGAGTATGTCAGGCATTGGACGAAGCTGCCACAGAAGCCGGAGTTGACTTTTTAGGCGGCTATTCTGCACTTGTAGAAAAGGGCTTTAGCCGTGGCGACAGAGCCCTCATTGAGTCCCTACCAGAAGCCCTTGCCAGCACAAAACGCATTTGTTCTTCTATCAACGTGGCTTCTTCTCGTAGTGGCATTAACATGGACGCCGTGGCACTCATGGGAGAACAAATCCTTAAAATCGCTGCCGCCACCAAGGACAGCGATGGCCTTGGCTGCGCTAAACTTGTGGTTTTTGCAAACATTCCACAAGACGTGCCCTTTATGGCAGGCGCCTACCTTGGCGTGGGCGAGCCTGACGTGGTCATCAATGTTGGTGTTTCTGGGCCTGGCGTAGTAAAAAAAGCCATCGACAGAGCCTTAGCCACCGCGCAGGAAAATAACGAAAGCTTAAGCCTCCTTGATGTGGCAGATGTTATCAAACGCACCGCCTTTAAAGTGACAAGAGTAGGTGAAATCATCGGTAAAGAAGTGGCAAAACGCCTCAACGTGCCCTTTGGTGTAGCTGACCTTTCCCTTGCGCCAACCCCTGCAGTAGGCGATTCTGTCGGTGAAATTTTCCAAAGCATGGGTCTATCCAGCATAGGCGCCCCCGGCTCCACCGCGGTACTTGCTATGCTCAACGACGCCGTAAAAAAAGGTGGATCCTTTGCCTCATCTTCCGTAGGAGGACTTTCCGGTGCCTTTATCCCTGTATCGGAAGACTCCAGCATCGAAGCCGCCGCCGCCAGTGGTCTCCTCTCTCTTGAAAAACTTGAAGCCATGACTTCTGTATGCTCCGTGGGGCTAGACATGGTTGCCATCCCCGGTGATACCAGTGCCAGCACCATCGCAGGTATTATCGCCGACGAAATGGCTATCGGCATGATTAATAATAAAACCACTGCCGCACGCCTTATTCCCGTACCCAACAAAGGAGTAGGAGAAGTAGTAAATTTTGGTGGTCTACTTGGCAAAGCTGCCATTATGCCCGTGCCAAAAGGGGACGCAAGTCGCTTTATATCTCTGGGTGGACGCATCCCTGCTCCTATACATAGCTTAAAGAACTAGGTCATGTTAGAGCAAGGTTTACAGCGTTATCTATTACCAGACGAACTACAAAAACTCGCAAAAGCACAAGTGGGCATTGCCGGTTGCGGCGGTCTTGGCTCCAATGTGGCCATGCTACTTGTGCGTAGCGGTGTGCAAAATATTGTGCTTATTGACAAAGATAGTGTTGATGCGTCAAACCTTAACAGGCAACATTTCTTCCCCCGTCATGTGGGCATGCCCAAGGTAGAAGCACTAGCAAGCATCTTACTAGAGCTATGCCCAAACGCTCGACTTGAAAAAAACCATGCGCAATTAAGCCCAGCCAACCTACCCACTATGCTAGATAAAGCCACACTTTGGGTAGAAGCACTGGACGATGCCAGCAGCAAAAGAGCTTTTGTGGAAGAAGCCATCCAAAAAAACTGTTTAACCGTGAGCGCATCAGGCATAGCCGGATGCGGCGGACCTCCCATGCAATGTCGTTCGCTAGGGAAAAATTTGGTGGTAGTAGGAGACTTCACTTCTGATATACAAGATTTGCCACCGCTAGCACCACGTGTCATGCAAGCAGCAGCCATGCAAGCAGATATTGTTTTGTCATGGATACTTAAGGAGTTTTGAGAAATTCACTGGGGGGAACTTTTGTGAACAAAAGTTCCCCCAAGACCCCCCTCAAAAAACTTTAAATGCGGCAACATCTTGTTGTTAAAGATACTTCTTGCCGCAATGGGATTTGGGGGAATTTGATTTTAAAGTTTCATTGCGGTACTTTATTTCTTTAAAAATAGAGTGACATCGCTATGAAAGTTTTTTGAAAGGGGTCTGGGGAAAGCTTTTTTTCAAAAAAGTTTTCCCCAGAAAAAATATTCATATAAAGGGTTACTATGCAATTACTTAACAGACATTTTTTGAAATTACTGGACTATGACAGCGCAGAAATTGACTATTTATTGCGACTTGCTGCCCATTTAAAAGCCGCCAAGAAGGCCGGCACCGAAAAACAATATCTCAAAGGCAAGAACATTGTTTTGCTTTTTGAAAAAGACTCCACTCGAACCCGTTGCGCCTTTGAGGTAGCTGCCAGCGACCAAGGCGCCTACAGTACCTACCTTGGCCCTTCCGGCTCACAAATTGGTAAAAAAGAGTCCATGGCAGACACGGCTCGTGTGCTCAGTCGCATGTATGACGGCATAGAATATCGTGGTTTTAGCCAAGATATTGTAGAAACATTGGCAAAATTTTCTTCGGTGCCTGTATGGAATGGCCTTACGGACGATTTTCACCCCACGCAAATTTTAGCAGACTTTTTGACCATGCAAGAACATTGCTCAAAACCACTTGAGGAAATAACTTTTGCTTACATGGGCGATGCGCGCAACAATATGGGTAACTCTCTCATGATTGGGGCGGCAAAAATGGGTATGAATTTTCGCGCCGTTGCCCCTAAAGCTGTACAAACCAGTCCTGAAATAGTCGCAATGGCTAAAAAAATAGCCGCTACTTCCGGCGCAAAAATTACAGTCACCGACGATATTGCCGCCGGCGTTGCTGGTTGCGACTTTCTCTATACCGATGTATGGGTATCTATGGGCGAGCCAAAGGAAGTATGGGAAGGACGTATTCAGCTTCTAAAAGACTACCAAATAACTCAAAAAACCTTGGAGCTCACCGGTAATGCGCAGTGCAAGTTTCTGCATTGTTTGCCGGCTTTTCACAATAGGGAAACCAGCATAGGCGAAGAAGTTTTTCAGCTTTACGGCCTTTCTGCCATGGAAGTAGACGATTCTGTATTTGAATCCTCTGCCAATGTAGCTTTTGACGAAGCCGAAAACCGCATGCACACCATTAAGGCCGTCATGGTAGCCACACTTACCGATGCGGCAAACATAGATTTGAACTAAGAGAGAACGTATGTCTACACTAGTCATAAAATATGGCGGACACGCCATGGATCACGAAGATTTACGCACACCCTTTGCCCAGAGTATCGTGCACCTTGTTAAACAAGGCATGAAGGTGGTGCTGGTACATGGTGGTGGGCCGCACATAACCTCTTTACTTTCTCGCTTGCACATTGAAAGCCGCTTTGAAGCGGGCTTACGAGTCACCGATGCTCCCACCATGGAAGCGGTAGAAATGGCACTGTGCGGACAGGTCAACAAGGCCGTAGTGTCTCTTTTGCAGGCAGCCGGCGGGCAAGCCGTGGGCATTTGCGGCAAAGATGGAGGCCTTTTTACTGCGCAGATTTTGCGTGAGGAGCTAGGGCTTGTAGGTGATGTACCACAAGTGAACACTGCGCTCATCCACTGCTTGCTAGATAAAAACTTCATTCCCGTTGTGGCACCTGTGGCCAGCAATGCTGCTGATACCGGGGGCATGGGTCTAAATATCAATGCCGATACTGCCGCAGGAGCGTTAGCCGGCGCCCTACAAGCGGACTATTTTGTGCTGGTATCTGACGTACCCGGAGTTTTGGATGGGGAGAAAAAACTCCTCCCAGCGCTGAACACTCAAAGCATTGATAAGCTGAAAGAAGAGCAAATCATTGTGGGCGGCATGATTACTAAAGTAGACTCTTGTCTTTTTGCCGTGCAAGGCGGCTGCATAAAAGCGCTGATTTTAGACGGCAGAGCAGAGTCCTCCTTACAGCGCTATCTTTTGCAAGACGAAGCCCTCGGGACTGTCATTAGTGACAAATAAGGAAGCAGTGGTGTTTTCTCGTAAATTATATAGCAGAGGAGCTACGGTTTTTTGCGTACTGCTTCTGTGTTTGCTCCTTATTCCTTGCACAGTGGAACTTAG
>CAYJHS010000241.1:0-4092 GCA_964369815.1 uncultured Desulfovibrionaceae bacterium | reverse complement strand
AATGGCGGGGCTGTGTATAATAAAGGAGGTACCATTGGCATTATAGCCGATGCCGGCTGGACATATTTCTCCAAAAATACCGCCAATGGCGCCCCCAATGCCATACACAGCAATGGCGGTACTCTCAACCTGTCTGCTGCCAATGCGGGCGTCTTGCATGTGACAGATCCCATAAGAGGGGAAACTCTGAATAGTATTGCCCCTGTCATAAATATTAATCAGACAGATATTACTGCCAATGGCTGGGTGATTTTCCGCCAAGTGGATGATCATAATATAGCTCTTGATAAAGGCACTCTCTCCTTTGCCGATGGCTATATGAGAGACTCAAGCGCCTCTCAATTTAATTCAGCGGTGGGGTCTGTGCTCTATATGGATGTGGATTTGGCACAGGAGAATTCTGACACGCTTACTCAGGCATTTGGGCAATTGAGTGGCACAGTGGCTTTTAGAATGTGGTCAGAAGCGCCAGAACGCTCTACACAAATGAATATATTTACTGGAGGGCCGAAACCCACCAATGCTGCCATTGCCTATACCAACAGTCACGAATATACATATTCTACTGCGGGTGCTTTTGAGGCAATGCCCCTTGATTTTGACGGTTTTTCCGCCGCTCTCAATGGTTCGGATGTGCGTACCTTCTCTCTCACAGAGTCTCTTGACCTTTCAAACATCGAAATTCCTGAGATGGATGATACCGGAACGCTGACTATTTTTGGCAATATGGGTAATGCCTTGGCGGAAGATCCCATTGTGTCAAATAATACCCTCTATGGCCATGATCACTATATATTAAGCTCCTCAAAGAATAAGCAAATTCTCGATATCACCACGATAGGGGCATCAGTGAATATTATGGATGCCCATGTGGAAACTTCTGGATTGAGTAATAGGGGCACTGTCCTTATTTATAATAGCTATTTTAGCGCCAATACCACTATAGCCAATAAAGGCACGCTCAATATTGTGGCATCAAACTTTGCAGGAAACTTGTCCATTGACAGCTCCAACGAAAGGGCAGCCAATTACATTAGCCATAGCTTTGTAAAGGGCGACTTGCATATTAATAATGCAACTTTTAAGGGCGGCACTGTACTTACGGGCATGAGTGTGCAGGGCACTACTGACATCAAAGAATCAGACGTGACCTTGAACGGCATTACACAGCTCCATGTGCTCTCCATTGGCAACAGTGGGTCGTTGGGTGTTGAGGGAGGGTCGTTTTTGGACGTGGACAGTGTTATAACAGACGGTGAAGCAGATATTGACATTTCTGGTCTTGCGGTTATTAGAGAAGCGATCTTTAATCCAAACACACAACTGAGCATTTCTGGCGCGGGAAATGTTTCAATGAAAGAACCTAGTTTTGAGGGATCAGCACTCAGTATAGAAGGCGATGGAAGAAATTCTCAGTTGCACATAATAACAGAGCTTGGTGAAATAAGAAATAGTCTGCATAGCACAATGGCTATAGAAAAATGGGGTATGCTCAAATATGGGCCTGACGTATTTGGGTCAATGCCTCTCACTGACAATACAAGCATATTGGCCTTGTCTGCGCCTCTTAACTTGCATGCCGAAAGTGATCTGTTCCTTGGGGTGCAGCTAGTTCAACCAATAACACGCGCTGTCACCCTTGCTGCTGCGCCTATGGCAACCACTGCCGCCGCTCCTGCTGTGCCTGCGCCTACAAGCACAGGCACAGGGGCAGAGTTTTATGCTCGGGGTGATTCGCTCACCGTTATCAACGTGAACGCTTTGGGTGATGCGACGGCTCTTACAGCAGAAGGTGGTAATGGCTTAGCGGACGTTGATGCCGGCGCTCAATTGTTTCTTATGGATATACAAATGGGCGATACTGTGAAGCTGCTCGAAGGATTTAACGACCCCGGTAGTGATATCAGTCCGGACGCATGGAGCGATGAGAACTTCTTCACGGACAACTCTCTGCTTTCTGTGGAGCTTGGCACCTTTGACCCAGACACAGGCAGCATGTCCGTCAAGGTGGAAGGGGCATCCAAAGATGACTTGCGTGCGCTTTATCCTAAAGCGCTCGAGACAAGCCTTGACCTTATGGTGGCAATGGCTCCTTATGTCGATGCGGACAGTCCAATTACGTATCGTAAATTTTACGGACGCATTTTTGACAATTTCTATCTTGGCGCAAACCAAGCAGACCTTGCCATTAGTGTGTTTGAAAGCTCTTTGCAACCGCATATCCTTGCCAATGCTTTTGGTATTGGTAGAGATGTGGCCAATGTCTTTGCCGATGCGCTGCAATGGCGCATGACTAGAAGGACGGGGAAAAATGCACCGGCTGTGCAAATGGTAGAAAACACAGCACAAAAGGGCGAGCAGGGGCTACCAGCAGGTTCCATGTCGGGGCAAATGGCTGATAATAGCATAAAAAATGGTGCGGCTTTGTGGCTCTCCCCCTTATATTCTTATAAATCTGGCTTTGGTAGGGACTTTGGTAACTTTGAAGGCGGCTATGACTCAAGCCTTGGCGGCCTTGCTCTTGGTGTTGACTATACCTTTAGTGATGCTTTCCGCATAGGTGCGGCCTTGAGCATTGGTACAGGCTATAGCGAAAGCACTGGCGACATGAGCAACACAAGCAATGACTTTGATTTCTGGGGTCTGTCGCTGTATGGGGCTTTCTATCATAAAAACTTCACCCTTATGGCAGATGTGGGCATAAGCTCTGTCTTTGGAGAGGTTGATCAAGATGTGCCCCGTGCCCTGCTTATGAATAACCTTGACGCTGACCTCCATACCACGGTCATCACGGCGGGCTTAAGGGCAGAATATACCTTCAACACCGCCTTTGCAGACATTACACCCCATGTGGGCGTGCGCTATATGTATGTACACACCTATGGCTATGATACGGAAATGAGCGGTAGTATTATTTCGCACACCAAGGCCGATACACAAAGCACGTGGTACTTCCCTGTGGGCGTGACCTTTAGTAAGGATATTGAAAGCGAAAGTGGCTGGACATTTACCCCATCACTTGATGTGGGCTTTGTGCTTGCCACAGGCGATGTACATGCCAGCGCACAGTCGAGCATCCCCGGTGTGAACGGCATGGCAAAATATAGCGTGCGCAATGTGGATACCTTCGCCTTTGACGGCGGCCTTGGCTTTGACCTTGCCCATAAGGAAAGTGGCATAAGCTTTGGCTTGAATTATAATATTCTAGCATCAGAGCACGAAACCGGACATACGCTTAATGCCACCTTTAAACTTGAATTCTAAAAGCTTAAAATAAAGAGTTGAGAAATAAAAAGACAGCTTTTCATATGAGAAGCTGTCTTTTTTATGGATTGACGTATTCCTCAAAAAAACTAAGAACAGCACAAGGGCAACAGTTCATGTTTTATTATAACACAAAGACTTATATAAAATTCATTACAGGACTATTGCCTTAACTCAATAAAAAAACAGCCATTAACTATCCTCATAAGTAGCTTACTCTACTTTGCAATGAATAAACTTTGCAACGTATAAAGTTAAGCTTTTTGCTAGCATAAAACACCTGTTTTTGATGCTAAGTCATGATAATATTCACACTTTGCGATGCCCTAAATATCTAGTAAAATCTTGAATTAATCTGTTAAAACTTAGCTTCTTAGGTGCTTTTCCAAAAAGAACGTGGCTGGTTCCCAATAAGGATTTATTTCTAAGGCTTTTTGTGCAGCTACAAGACAAGCTTCTAAGTCACCTTTTGCCAGCATGACAAAAAACACTTGGCGTAGTGCCCATTCTTGCTTAGGATTTTCTAAGAGCTCAGAATGTGCTTCATTTTCGGCTGCATCAAAATGTTGATGCAACTCCCCCCTTCTTGCTACGTTGCGGCAACATTTTTTATACAAAGACAGGACATTATCGCATTGAAAGTTTTTTGAAGGGGGGCTGGGGGGAAACTTTTGTTCACAAAAGTTTCCTATTGGCGACATTGCACGAAAATGCATCGTTTAACGGCAACAGCAAAGCTGTGCCTACTCTTCATTTTCGGCTGCATCAAAATATTGATGCAACTCCCCCCTTCTTGCTACGTTGCGGCAACATTTTTTATACAAAGAC
>CAYJHS010000240.1:0-4113 GCA_964369815.1 uncultured Desulfovibrionaceae bacterium | reverse complement strand
GGGTTTGGGGGAGGGAACTTTTTTCAAAAAGGTCCCTCCCCCAATAAGAAAATAAAACCAAAACCTACGACAAAGGTAGTCGAATATATTTACCGGGGCTATTGGGGTTATAATACTGATTAATGGCACCGTGTTTTAAGAATAGTTCGTGCCCATATTTTACCATATCTTGGTCAATCTCAATGCCAATGCCAGGAGCTGTTGGGATAGGCACCACATTATTTTTTGGAGCAAAGGGACCATTTTTAATGATATCAAATTCCATGAAGTGGAACAGAGACTGGCTAGGTTCACGCACATGCCACAGCGCCGCGCACAGATGCACGTAGACCATGGTGGCGATGCCCATATCTCCGCTATAGAAGGAAATATTAATGCCCATGCGCTCGCAAGCATTAATGAAGCCTACGGTTTTGTTAATACCGCCAAGAGCTGTGGTATTGATTACAAAAGTATCTGGCACACGTAGCTCTACTGCCAGAGCGATATCGGGATTATGCGTGGAAAACGGAATGGCGGTATGCCGGCGTAATTTTTCCATTTCCCAGAAAGTTGAGACAGGGTCTTCGAATTGGCGAATATTGCAATCTTCGATACCTTTGCATAGTTCGATGGCTGAAGGTAAAGACCATGCCATATTACCGTCGATGCGAATGATGGCATCTTCGCCAAGGGCTTTGCGCAGTTCACGAATAAGGCGGATGTCAAATTTTACATCACCGGTGGAGCACTTACCTTCAAAGTACGTTGCACCAAATTCTTTTTTGCGCATGAGGCAATAATCTACCACTGCGTCGATATCGAGCACACCTTTGAAATCTCCTTTGGGGAACAGGAGGGAATAGTACTCACAAAAGGGTACTTCTGTGCGTACAGCGCCGCCAAGCAGCTTATAGATGGGCTGATTCCAGAGCTTGCCACGAATATCCCATAAGGCAAGCTCGATACCACCAAAGGACATCCTTGGTAATATTCCGTCTGTGTTCATGAGCGTTTTCATTTCTGGCACGCAGGCTGCTTCGCAGGCCGCAAGGTCTAATGGGTCAAGACCCACAAGATTTGGTGCCATATGCTTATTGATGTCGTCTTGGCACTCCCAAGAAGGGGCTTCACCATAGCCTATGAGACCTTCGTCGGTTTCAACAGTAACAAAAACTCGTGTTATGCCTTGATAACTCCCCACAGACCACTGGTAAGGCATGGTAAAAGGAATGTTAATGGCTTTGGCTGTAACTTTGGTAATCTTCATGTACACGCTCCTTAAATGAATATATATGCGTAAGGATTTTCACCTAGGAGAGTTATGGTGTCAAGAGACTTTTGTAGAATAATAGTAGTATTTTTTCCCTAGCTCACAAAAATATTACAGTCCATTCCTCTCGTAGCCACCTAACTTTCATGCCAAGTTTTTATCCTTTCCAGACTCAAGCATTGCGAGTGTATTTTTTGACCACATCACTCAAAACTGCACTATTTACTCACATTTATCGCAAAAAAAAGCTTCACACAAAACTGTGCAAAGCTCTTTTGTAAACGTCAATAAAAATAATAAAACTATGCTTTATGTTCCTCAAGCATAGCACGTGTACACGATATGTAATTATCTAAAATATTTTCAGACGGTTTCAAGAAGCCCAAGTGCACAGTACGCATCAAGCCCACTAAGGATGAAGACAAAATACAAGAAGTATCTTTGGAGTCTAGTTCCTTACGAATATTGCCTTCGGCTTGCCCAATTTCCATATACTTTTGAAAATTTTCTTCCAAAAGTAAAAAAAGTCCTTGCACATGCTCAAAAGCTTTACTGTCAAGCTCACCATAGCAACCGGGAGCATCTCGTAACAAAAGGGCAAAATCTGCACTATTTTTACGTACAAAAGCATAGACCGCCTTTATAACTACCAACAGGCGCTCTAAACCAGTTTCACTGTCATATCTTTCCATGTCTTGATAGACATCTTTGACAATTTTGTGGCGTAAACGTACAACCAAGGTAATAAAAAGTTCTTCTTTGCTCTTAAAGTGGCGAAAAATCGTCCCTTCGGCAACCCCCGCCTCTTGTGCCAGAACCACCGTAGAGGTTCTGGCGTAGCCATGCTTTGCAAATAATCGCGCGGCTGTTTCTAAAATCACTTCCTTTTTCATGATTAACACCTTCATTTATGGGAAATACACGTTCAAATAAGTTACGACCATAACCACAAAAGGGCATGGCTCCATAAACATACCTACACATCGGCAAGACGCTCATTACGGGCAGCTTCTTGCTTACGTTCTCGAGTGCCTTTGGGCTTTAAGGCCTCAAATTCTGCGCTGCGTTCTTGTTGGCGACAAAACACCAAAAAACCCGTATGTGCAACCATGCGGTCATTAGGGCGTAATCTATCGGCTAAGGGTTTCCAGTGGCGCAGCAAAAGTTCACACACTTCTATTTCATCAAATGGGCGTGACTCAAAAGCTAAAAGGAGCTTGCTCACTTGATCAACAGTTGGCAATAAGAAAGCAAGAGACGCACCTGGGCGCACAGCTTTCAAGGCATGGTCAAGATATTCCCAAGGAGTACGAACATCTAAAAAGAGCGCATCGGCTCCTTCCACAGTAAAACCTTCGGCAATATCACGATGGTGCAAGGTGACATTTTCTCCCACCCCAGCCCATGCCAAGTTGCGCCGCACAAGTTTATGAAACTCTTCTCGAGCTTCATAAGTGTGTACATGCCCAGTTTTTCCAGAAAACCATGACATTCCAAGGGTCAAAGCCCCTGATCCAGAACCAGCTTCAATCACTGTACGCCCTTCACCCACTCCAAGCCGCATACATATATATGCAATATCTTTAGGATAAATAATTTGCGTTTGTCTTTTGACACCCTTTAATAAGTCGTGTAGGTGCGGCTCTTGCAAGCGCATGGGTACGCCCAGCGTGGTCTTCACTTCTGTACCATAGTTGGCATTGGCAATGTCTTCCATGGCAAGAATACCGTCGCCACTGTGCCAATCCTTCCCTTCTTCTACACGTTTAAGATGTCTTTTCCCCTTAGGGGTTACAATAATGACTAGCTGTCCATATGCTGGCATGATTTTCCTTTCCACTGCTACTTTGTATATAAGTGCATATTATAAATATATTAATAAAAATTTCCCATGGGGGCTTCCCCTGTTCCATAGGGGGTGGCAGTACCTTCATAGGGGTTAGCCTGAGGCGCTCCATAAGGGTCGGTTATAGGGCTTCCCGCCAAGGCACCACCTTCTTCTTCTGGAGACACATAGGTCATCTGCGCCGTGCCTTCATAGGGTTCGCTATTTCTAAAGCCAAGCCCATTATACACGGTCACGGTATCGGGTTTTACAAAGTCTTCATTTGGATACATATACTCTATGCGCTTACGATACTCTACAAAGCCAGGCAAGGCTGTAGAACCACCGGTTACGCGTCGCCCAAGAGACTGTAACTGGTCATAACCTATATAAACTGTAGACACCAATTGCGGTGTAAAACCTATAAACCATACGTCTTTTTCATCGTTAGTAGTGCCAGTTTTACCCGCCATGAACTTTCCTAAGACCTTTGCCCGCGTGGCTGTACCGGCATTAACAACCTTCTTCAACAAAGTTGACATGATATAAGCATTTTCTGCACTGATAGCCTGCCAGTGTTCAGGATCCTGACGATAAATTTCACGCCCATTTACATCCTTAATAGAAGTAATGATACGAGGACGAGACGCCCAACCTTGATAAGCAAAAGCCGTAAAAGCCTGCGTCATGTTCAAAGGTGACACCGCCACAGCCCCAAGGCTCACGGTTAAGGAGTTAGGAAATTCTGGTGTAAATCCAAGAATTTTTGCCCTTTCTATAACACTATTAAGACCAATATGATTGGTCACCGCTACGGTACATACATTGCGAGAAAGCGCCAAAGCCGTGGATAAAGGAATGGGGCCTTTAAATTGATGGTCATAGTTAGACGGCGTCCAAAAACGATTGGTGCCAGGAATTCTAAAGGTTTGTGGCACATCAGGAATAAGAGTTGCCGGTGTAAAGCCTTGGTCAAGCGCAGCAGAATAGACGATGGGCTTAAAGGCAGAGCCGGGCTGTCTTTCACTTTGAACGG
>CAYJHS010000239.1:0-4158 GCA_964369815.1 uncultured Desulfovibrionaceae bacterium | reverse complement strand
CCCCCAGACCCCCTTCAAAAAACTTTAAATGCGGCAAAGTAACCTTGCTTAAAGATACATATTGCCGCAACAGCATAAAAAATTTTATTATTGCTTTACTTAGTCTAAAAAGTTTTTCATGTATATTTGCTTTGTAAAGGAAAATTCTAGTTGTACGCAAATTAAGCTTTTCAAATTATCTTGCCCCTTTTACCATTTGCCAAAACAACACTTTTAGCCTAAAAAAACTCCATAGGAAATACTATGCACAACACGTCTCACCGCCAAACACCACACATCCCCACACTACGCCATGCTGATGCTTGGCGTCCACATGCGCCCATCCCCTTGGTGCTTATTCTGGAAGAAATTAACATCGGCGGTACCCAGCGCCAGATGCTTGAACTTTCACGGCATTTGGACAAAACACTTTTTGCACCGGAAATCTGGACACTACGTGCTGGCGATGACTTTCTTGCTATGGCACAAAAATATGCCATCCCTGTACATCAATTACGCTCGGACGCCCGCCTCACGCCACTGCCAGCCATAAAAGCTCTCTGGCACGAGCTTGGCAAACGCCGCCCACCCATCATTCACTTGCACACCACTTTTCCCAATGTATGGGGCAGACTTTTAGGGCGCTTACGCAACATTCCGGTCATCGTAGGCTCTATTCGGTCCAAACGCAATGTACATAAGCAAAAAGAACGCTACACATGGCGGCTCACTCACACGCATATTTGCAACGCGGCCTCGCTAGAACAAGATTTATTACACGAGGGTCTACCCCACGAACGCCTTTTTATGATACCCAATGGCATTGATATTCATCATTTTATGCCAGCAAGCGGCGGACTAAACGCCGCTCCGCATATCATTAACGTAGGCCGTCTCGTGAAGGAAAAAAATCAAGCCACGCTCCTCAAGGCCTTTGCTATGGTGCTACAAAAAGTCCCCGCAGCGCACCTACACATGGTAGGCGAAGGGGGGTTACGTCAAGAATTAGAAAATATTGCTCAAAACCTTGATATAACACAAAATATTACCTTTCACGGAGCAAGTAATCAAGTAAAGGAATTACTGCAACAAGCGAGAATCTTTGCCCTCTCTTCCATTGATGAAGGCACCCCCAATGCCATATTAGAAGCTATGGCCTGCGGACTGCCCATTGTCTCTACCAATGTGGACGGTATACCAGCCATGCTACGGCACGAAGAGCACGGTTTTTTAGTCAACCCATATGAAGCCGAAAATATGGCAAAATATCTCTTAAAAATCCTCGAAACTCCGCAACTGGCAGAAGAACTTGGCGCCAATGCCCGAAAGCATGCAGAAGAAAATTATTCTTTAGAGCTTATGGCACGCCGCCATGAGGCTGTGTATTTGCAGTATTATAGGAAGAACGTTTAAGAGTGTTTTTTTAGTGCCCATGCCTTAGCATATCTATGACAGCAGTATTCTTGTCACCTCCGGTGAGGGCAAGGGAATTACGAGGTATATTCGCTCTTGCCTTAACATGTCTATGAGAGCAGTATTTTTGTCACCTCAGGTGAGGGCAAGGGCTGAAGGGAGCTGCACCCCCTGGCCGCCCTTGCATCCCGCCTCCCCGCTATTACCCTTCCGCTGTGGCCTGTCCTTTCGGGGCTATTTGCTTCGCAAATGATCCCCTACAGGGCATGAAAAGCCAAGGTCTTTTCATGCGGGCACAGCGTCGGGGTTCAGCGTACCAACTCAATCTTTCTGACAACTACACAACGTAAAAAACAGCATAATCTACATATGTTATTTGAAAAGTTTATAAGACTTTTCTGCTCACATAGTAAATTTTCCTGTAATCTCACACCCTAAACCAACCCATCGATATATAACTTAATTTCTATATCAAAAATCCTCCCCCCCCCGCAGGGCACCAATTTTTCAAGTGCATAGCACGCAGAAAAATGGAAAGTGCTGGTTTTTGTGCGATTTTGAGCGGCTTATAAGATTTTTTCTGCTCACAAAGAAGAAATGATTTTGGGAATTTTAGCGACCTTAGGGTCGTGAATTCGCAAAATTATTTATGATGCCGTGAGCAGGAAAAAGATGAAGACGCCAAAAGCGCGCAAAAGAGTGCGCAGAGTGCAAGGCTAGCCTTGCACTGCACAAGAAAAAATGCACACACAAAAGGTTGCACAGGGCGCAAGATAAAGTGCAAGTACAAAAAAGCTAAAGCCAACTACCTCTGACAATACTCACAAAACACAGTACCCCGCCCAGCCACACGGGCACTAGTCAAACGACGCTGACACTGCTTACAAGGAGCACCACCACGCCCATACACAGCAAAAGTATTCTGAAAAGACCCCGCATCCCCATGCGCATCCCGATAATCCCGAATGGAAGAACCACACTGCTCAATGGAAAGCCTAAGCACAGCTTGCACCGCCTCCATAAGCTGTATCAACTGCGCTTGAGGAATACTATCAGCCTTTCTTTGGGGATGCAGCCCAGCGGCAAAAAGCGCTTCATCAGCGTAAATATTGCCAATGCCCACCACCAATGATTGATTTAAGAGTAAGGATTTAATACCAGCTTTTTTGCCAAAATAGCAGATAGCCAATTCTTGCGCAGTATACTCAAGAGGTTCAAGTCCAAGTTTTTGCCAAAAAGGCCACTGAGCAAAAGAAGCATCCGAAAGCAAACGTACATAACCAAAGGTACGAGCATCATCAAAAAAAAGTTGTTTTTCTTGGTCGTTATGTAGCAGAGTCATAGCAAAACGTGTGTGCTTTTGCGGAAGATAATGCGCATCGTAGACAAAGAGACGTCCGGTCATTTTAAGGTGTACGGCAAGTGTTTTGGCTTCGTTTGGGTCACCACTGAGAGCTTTAAGCAATACAAGAACGAGTTTACCACGCCTTTCCACATAGGCAATGCGCCTGCCTTGTAAAAGCTCTAGTGGTAGAGATCCACCGCCGCTAGTGTCTAGGGTTCGAGGTAAAAAAAGGGTAGTTTTAAGGATTTTTGCCCCTTGAATGAGGGGACGTAAGGAACGAACAATAGTTTCAACTTCTGGAAGCTCTGGCATGAAACTTATTTTTTACGTGGTGATTTTTTGGAAGTTTTTGAAGAAGTTTCAGGCTCTTCAAGATACAGCTCCAGCAAACCTTCGGGCGGTTCAATGGTCACAGAGCGAGCCGCTGCATCAAAGGAAATTATGAATTCTTCTACAGCAGGGAACAGTATTTCTTGCCCGTTGGCGGCACGTATTACCCAAAGCATTTGTTTTTCTGAGGGAAATTGCACACCTTCTAAGACGCCTACACTCTCACCACTACGCTCATTGAAAATTTCAAAGCCTAAAATATCATGCAGATAGGCTTCATCGTCATCTAGTTCCGGCAAGGCATCTCGCTCAACAAAAATCTGCGTAGCTCGCAAGGCTTCGGCGGCATTACGATCGCTAACGCCGGGTAAGGTTAAAAGAGGGCGCCCTTTGTGCATACGCACCTTGGCCCCTTCTACCATGCGCATGGGCGCATCGCCTGTTTGCAAAAAGAATGTTTTACGCAAAAGTTCAGGGGAGTCTGCGTACCAATCGACACAAATCTCCCCTTTAATACCATGGGGGCGTGTTATGGTCCCCATATGAATAGCTCGTAGCCATTAGCATTTGCCACAAAAAAAAGAGACTATTCTAATATCTCTAGAACAGTACGCTTTTTTGCCTTGGTAGCAGCGGCACCAAGAATGGTACGCATGGCACGGGCAGTTCTGCCTTGTTTGCCGATGACTTTACCAATATCTTCCTTAGCTACTTTTAACTCTAGAACGGAGGTTTGCTCCCCCTCAACTTCCCGCACCTGTACACTTTCAGGCGTGTCTACTAATGCTTTAGCAATATACTCAATAAGCTCTTTCATATGCACCTCCAAAGAAGTCGACATGCGGGAGGGCGTCTTTGCGCCTAGCCCATATGCTTTTTAATGAGTGAAGCCACGGTTTCGGTGGGCTCAGCACCAAGATCAAGCCACTTTTTGATATTTTCTGCATCCAATTTCACATCTGCAGGGTCTGTCATGGGGTTATAGTACCCAAGATATTCCAAAGCACGACCATCACGGCGTGTTTGTGCATTTGCTGCTACCACACGGTAGAAAGGTTTTTTCTTGCTACCCATGCGAGTAAGTCTAATTT
>CAYJHS010000238.1:0-4187 GCA_964369815.1 uncultured Desulfovibrionaceae bacterium | reverse complement strand
AGACCCCTCCCCTCAAAAAACTTTCAATGCGATGAAATTTCGTTTTTTGAAAGATAGCTTGCCGCAATGGAAGCAAGACCTTTGTGCAATGAATTGTGCAGAGCTCTCCATCGGAGGTGCTCCACAATTTAAAAAAATAAAGGCAAAGGCGAAATCTTACTCATTCCCCCTTTGCCTTATAAAAAGAAATCTTTTGAAAGAAAAATAATCCCCTAGATACCCTTCCTATTAACATCAAAAACTAACGCTTCATACCAGAATATTTTAGCTTGTTCACTTTTCCACGCATCACGGGGCAAACCTGCTTTACGCGACAAATTTTCCAAATAAGCAGTTAAGTCCCAACCTTGCTCTACAGGAACCTTGGGTAAAAAGACTCCACGGTGCTCGCCATACGCCAGCAAAAGTCCGTGCTTACCAAGTTCAATGGAATTAATATCAGGGCAGGGGGTTATGGGGCCAAGGACAGAAATTTCCATCTGCACATTTTCCCATTCTTCCTCAGTGAGTTTTTGAAAACGATGGTCTTCAAAAGCAGCAGCCTTTGCCATGCGCATAACATTTTTGCACAATGGCTCAACACCCACAATGGAACCAATACAGCCTCGCAAATTTCCATCACTATAAAGAGTCACGAAGCATCCAAGGTTTTCTGCCAAGATGCCTTCGGTAATTTCCGGAATGTCTTCGTTGCTGTTGGCAAGTTCCCTAGCAATAGCAAGACAGGCAATGTTGCCAAGAAGTATTTTATCTTTGGGGCTTAAGCTAAAATCAATCGACATATTACCTCCTAAGGCATGTTATTTTTCTTCTTTTTGCGGAATAAAAGAAGCTCCAATACCAAGTAAGAGTAAAGCTCCCACCACCCCAAGGCTCACCATAGCCGGCATGTGCACTGCGCCTGTAACCATAAGCATCATTTTTATGCCGATAAATACCAAGATAGCAATGACGCTCATTTCTAGGTGACGCAAATAGCGCTTGGAGGCAGCTAGCAAGAAATACATAGAACGTAAGCCTAAGATAGCGAAAATATTTGATGTATAGACAATGAACGGATCCTTTGTAATGCCAATAATGGCTGGTACTGAGTCAAAAGCAAAGAGCACGTCAGAGATTTCTTCAACAATAAGACATAAAAAGAGTGGAGTTGCTTTAAGTATTCCATTTTCAACATTTATTTTGCCTTCATTGTCTGCTCTCACAAAGAAGCTATGCCCTTCAATACGAGGATGAATAGGCATAAAGCGTTTGGTCATACGCACTGCCCAGTGCTGTGAGAAATCTTCAATTTCTTCATTTTTCTTGCCCATGTGTTGCCACATTTTGAAGGCCGTCCATAAGATGAAAATACCAAAGACACCAAGAGCGTAAGGCCCAAAATATTCTACAAGGCTGGTGCCAGCCATAATAAAGATGAATCGCATAACAAGCGCACCTAAGATACCGTAGTATAAGACACGATGCTGATATTCATCCTTTACCCCAAAGGAGGTAAAAATAGCCATGATAACAAAGAGATTGTCCACAGCTAAGGACAGCTCTAGTAAATAGCCTGCAAGGAAGAGCTGCGCAGGCTCAATGCTAAAGGATTGCCAGATATAACCAGCGAAAATCATAGAAAGGGTCACCCATAGGCTTGTCCACATGAGGGCATTTTTGGCGGTAATGGGCTTGTCATCATTGTGACTGTGCAAGTCAAACCAAAGAAAAAACAAAACCGCTGCTAAAAAGATAACAATTTTCCAAGTTTCAATGTGCGCTAAGAGGGAAGTTTCCATGTAAATACCTTTTGAGTTTATAGTGAATCTAACGTGTTGTTACACAATTTATTGTACCGTAGTCTTTACAAAGGAAAAAAAACCTTGTCAAGGTGTAACTTTTTTGCAAAGTTCTATTCCTATGTCACATACATCACAAAATAATAGCAAGGATATTGCGCAAGTATATTTTATTGGTGCAGGCCCTGGGGATGCTGAGCTCTTAACCTTAAAAGCGCATCGACTTATCGGCGAAGCGGATCTTGTACTCTATGCCGGCTCCTTGGTACCGCCATCTTCCTTAATAAATGCCAAACCTACTGCGCTTGTAGTGGACTCAGCCCCTTTAACCTTGCAAGAGTGTCACGCCCTTATGGTGGACTGTGTGCAACGAGGTGGAATGGTTGCTCGTGTGCACACTGGTGACCCTTCTCTTTATGGGACTATACAGGAACAAGCTCGGCTTTTGGAGGCCAGTAATATTCATTATGCCATAGTACCTGGGGTAACGTCGGCTTGTGCGGCGGCAGCGGCGGCGGGTATTTCTTTTACCGTGCCGGAGGTAACGCAATCGTTGGTTATCACTCGCTTGCCCGGACGTACACCCATGCCAGATTGCGAAAAACTTGCACATTTTGCTGCTTTGCGCTGCTCCATAGCAGTGTATTTGTCTGCACAGCATGTGGACGTATTGCAAGAAGAGTTACGTGCAGTGCTGACAGATGATACCCCTATTTTGTGCGCATATAGGGTAGGTTGGCCGCAAGAACAGCTTGTATGGTGTACTTTAGAAAGTGTGGTGAGTACGGTAAAAGAGTTTGACTTTACAAGACAAACGCTTTTTTTAATCTTACCAGGACATGGTGCAGAGCACGGCCTTACGCAGTCAAAGCTTTATGCGGCTGACTTTAGCCATGGCTGGCGTAAGTAATGTGTTGAGGCGGCTAAAAATTTCGCTTTTACATTGGGCGCAAGATATTATATGATGGCTGAGTTTATGTAAGTTTCAATATAAAGTTATTTTGTGTTTACTCGTAAGGATATAGAATGCAACAAAATTCCGATGCCCCTTTAATAATGGTATGGCCTTTATTGGCTTCCTTGGCTGGACTTGCCTTTTGCGCATGGACAGCTTACGGCAATGCTTTTGACATTTGCTTTTCTGCAGGTTGCAGTATTAGTAAGGATATTTCCATAGGGGGGATTTCCTTATGGTGGTTTGGTTGTGCTGCCTTTGCTCTTCTTGTTATTCTTTCTTTTAGTGGGCGCCCTGTACTTGGAGTGGTGGTTTCTGGCATATGTCTTGTGGCCGATGTCGGCTTGTTAGTGCTTATGCTTTTGACGGCTTCGTGCGTGTCATGTCTTGTGGTGGCGGTATTATTTGCTATTTGCTATTCGGCTTTTCGTCATGCCAAGGTGACCTATGATGTGCCTGTGCCGCGTTCGTGGTTGATTCTTTTTTGGGGACTTTTTCTTATTGCCAATATGGGTAGTGTGGTACGGGAAAATATGCTGCCTTGGGCTATTAAAGAGACAGCAAATAGTACTGTCAATGTTTATTTTTCGCCTACATGCCCGTCTTGTCTTGATGCTGTAGCTACCATGAGTGCTTCTCCTGCAGCTGCCTTTTTCCCCATTTCTAAAAATGAACAAGATGTTGCTATTATTGCCCTTATGGAGCAAAATTTAGAAAATGGGCTTAGTGCCATTGATGCTCTTTCCTTGGCACGTCAAAAGGTTAATATGGAACCAGCACAAAACTTTTTTGGGCAAATTCTTTTACGTTTTCGGTTGCTTATCAATGCAGCCTATTTAGCGCGTAATGGTATAGAAGTGGTACCTGTCATTGAATATAAAGGGTTACCCGGCTTTTTAGCGCCAAAAGCTGGTGTTGATACTTCCTATAAAGCTCCCATTCAACCTGCATTGGGAGTGGTAGCAAAAGAGTCAAAGTCTGCAGAAACAAGTAAAGGCGAAGCAGAAAAACAGGCAGCGAGTTTGCCGCATGTGCCTTATGCTGTGGGGCGTATTGCACCGGGAGCCTTAGTCGTGCCTAAGGAGAGTAAGCCGGAGCATGTTATGGGCAGGGGGGCTTTTACTTATACGGGTACAAGTTCTGGTGCGTCTTCTGCGGGTTCAGTGAGTGCTAATCTCCCTTTTGATACTGGCGTGGTCGGTGCGTGTGGGGGTGCTGATACTGCGCCTTGTCCGTAGTAGGATTTTTACGCACATGGCGTTTTATACGCTTTGAAGTTAGGTTCTTTTCATTGTGCTTTTGCATTCTTTCGCAAAAGCACATTTTAAGTTGCTTTGCTTATGACTTTTGCGTTATTTCGCAAAATCAATCTTTTCAGTGCTTTTGAGCTTGTTGCACTTTTGCGTTATTTCGCAAAATCAATCTTTTCAGTGCTTTTGAGCTTGTTGCAC